>DAISHM010000309.1:0-2286 GCA_036822535.1 Candidatus Caenarcanales bacterium | reverse complement strand
TCCGTCCTTATCTGCCAAATATAAGTCAAGGTCTAGGAATTTTTTGATAGCTTTACAATAAGCTTTCGATAAAAACTTTCTCAGAAAGGGTGATATCTTCTAAACCTAATATCCACTTTAAATAAGAATTATGCTCAGCAGCCACCATCAGACCTTTATATTTCCCTTGGGCAAAAACAACTTTAGAATCCTCTGTCTTAAACCATTTACCTAAAATATTTTTACGATTTCCTAAAGTCTCAGCCTCTGTTTTAGCAAATCCATCTTTAAATAAATCTGGATGTTTCTCTAACTGTGCAAGAAAGACTTCTTTAGTCGCTTTAATATCATTCATCGCATTATGATTACCATGGAATTCACGAGCGAAATAAAATTTATAGGCATTCGCAAGGCTGTGTGGGAAAGCTTTTTTAAAAATTAAATATGGATCTAAAAAAGTAAAGTCCGCTTCCTTAATAATATGGCCAGTCGCACGATGTAATTCATACTGCAAAAATTGAAAATCAAAAACAAAATTATAAGCAACAAAGTACTTAACCTTCGCTAAAGACTTTAGGATTAATTCTGCATAATCTCGAAAATATTTGGCAGATTCTACCATTTGATTTGTAATGCCATGACAGTCAATCGCAGACTGGGGAATAACACACTCTGGATTAATTAAAACATCTAATTCACTTCCATCTGGCAGTAGTGCCCCGATCTGACAGATACGATCAGCTTTAGGATCTAGTCCAGTAGTCTCAAAGTCGAAATAGATAAATTCACTAGGATTTATCTCTAATTTAGATAACATAAGCGATATCTTATACCAAAATAATATTTTATTCCTAAAATACCGTTTATTAGCTTATCGCCAACGTCTAAATAAATCAGCATCAATACCAAAAGAATCTAAAGTTTTCCCTGTAATAAAATCAATTTGATCTTCAATAGAGTGTGGCCTGTGATAAAAGGCTGGTATAGCAGGCAAAATAATCGCTCCAGAGTCACTTAAACTAAGCATATTGCGCAAATGAATACTACTAAAAGGTGTTTCTCTAACGACTAAGATTAACTTTTTTCTTTCTTTAAGCATGACGTCCGCTGCTCTAGAAATCAGATTATGACTAGTTCCTGCTGCTATATGAGCTAAAGTTCCCACACTACAAGGACTGACTATCATTCCCTGAACTCGATAAGAGCCGCTCGCTATGCTCGCTGCTATATTAGATTCATGCCAAAAATTAATTTTTCTCCTCTGTTCCTCATCTACAGAGTTATCCGTAATTAAATAATCTAAGACTGCATTTTTTAAAGCCTGAGTATTTAAAGACTCCCAGTCATGTTCTAATTCAAGCTTAGCGACCTTTAAAGCATTATCAGAGAAAACTACATCCACTCTGTGTTTAGCTTCTATAAGGTACTGTAATAGACGCAGCCCATACACAGTACCGCTTGCACCAGTAATCCCAAGAACTATAGATTTTTCTTTATCTATCATCTAGTTTATATCTTAGCTGTTAGTTTATGAATCAAATCAAAAGTCTATGCTTTTAAACAGAATTAATGCTTCAAAGAATATTCACTGATTTAAAATAATGACAAGCAATTTAAACTTTTAACAATTTCAACCTGCGGGAATCACTGAATCTTACACATTAATCAAGAAAAAAGTTTTAAGCTGATGATTTATAAGTTCTAAAGAAAAACTAAATTAGTAAATTAATTGGAACTTTTAAAATCGATATCAAGAAAGTGAGGAAAGGAAGAGATGAAAGAGATTTTAATATACGGAGCCTTAGTCGTAGCAGTGATTTCAGCTTCAGTGCCAGCTATCCAAGAGCTTAGTAACACTATGAAGAATGGCAGTAGCCAAATTAATAGCAAACTCAATACCGAAATGAACTCCATTTTAAGTAACAGCTCTACTGGTAACTAATTTTTAAGTACATTATGAATATTTTTAATGAAAGTCACTCACAGCGTGGAAGTGACCGTATACTGTGGCAGCTAAAAAAGCAGCATAAATTAATTCTCATAAGCATTTTAAGCTTACTAAGCCTTAGTTTTTTACTTGCTTGTAAAGAGTATCTAAAAATGCAGAACTCCCTTAAATTACTGAACAAACGAGACCTAGTCAATGTTTTAGCTGTAAATAAGGATTTGAAATTTGGAGATTTAATTAAGGAAAGTGACTTAGAAAGCATTCCATATCCTAGAGAACTTTTTTTAAACTTAGAATCTGAAAAAAATGATAGAAGCAGTGGACTTATACCCTGCCATGTAGAGCTAAACAGCCAGGAA
>DAISHM010000308.1:0-2320 GCA_036822535.1 Candidatus Caenarcanales bacterium | reverse complement strand
GGCTTCGTAATAAAACGACGATGAGCTTCACCTATCTCAGTAAATTTGATATCCTGAGTACGAATTATATTATCAAGAAAATTAAAGTCCCCTGCCAAAACATTTGGAAACAGGGGACTATGAAGTATTTTCGCAATATTATTAATAGCTTCTTGTCTAGGTAAGTCATTCCAAGCAATCGAATGTACAATTTCCTTACTAGGCTCATCTAAACGAGGATCATGCTTTCTTAATCTGAGAGAGTCTTCTTTTTTATCCTCATCTAATTGAGAATGAAAAATATCTATCCATACAGATGGGAAATCACTAAGACTAATAGAATGATGATGCATAGAAAAATTAATTATTTCTGTCTCTCTTCATTCTCGTAGTACCAGAAGAACCACCTCTATTAGTTATAGTCTCAAATGCATCCTGCATAAGGGTTAAAGCAGCACCACTAGCACCACCAAGCATAGCCTTCTGTCTAACTTCACTCCACTTAATATCATGCTTTGTAATCGCAGCATGCAAAACATCTACGCCAGCCCCAGCAACACCACCTAACCCAGCATGTGCCGCAACATCGTAAATAAGATGATCTAGCACTTCTGATTTAGTCGCAGTTCTGTAATTAATTTCTGGAGGCTGCTCCAATTTAATTTCTGGCACAGAAGCCTTAGCCACACCTAATCCCTGCCTTGCTATGGCACTAAGGTCATCTCTCTGCACTTTCTCAAAGTCAGCTTTAGGTGTTTCTTCAGTTTTAATTGAAGGTACCAAATTACTTAATGATCTTATCACATCCCCAGTATTAGCATTATTGATTGTTGAATTCATTCTGATTTCTCTCCTTCCCTCTGTTATGAACTAACGTAAAACTCTAATTAAGAGCTTGAAAGCTAATAATAGACTGCCGCCCCCCATAAAAGTCAAGACAAATTTAAACTTATTTTGAATAATCCAGTATAGACATACTCTTAAACTCCTCTAAAGCCTTCTTCCTTTCTACATCATGATCGACTATAGGATGTTTAGGTAAATGAATCTGTTTATTAGAAAGAGTATTTAAAGCTGGTTTCCAATACCTAATATATTTAGCCTCTGCATCAAACCTCTCAGACTGAGTTATTTGATTAAATATTCTAAAATAAGGTGCGGCATCAGCCCCAGTACCAGCTACCCACTGCCATCCCATAGTATTATTCGCTAAATCTGCATCAAATAAAGTATCCCAAAACCACTTAGCTCCTTCTATCCAGTGTATTCTTAAATCCTTTACGAGAAAAGATGCACTAATCATACGTACACGATTATGCATCCAGCCAGTCTCCCAGAGTTCCGTCATGCCTGCATCCACTATCGGGTAGCCTGTCTCTCCGCGCTGCCATTTTTTTAAGAGTAAAGTATTTTCCTCATCTAGTTCTCGCCATTTAAAACGTATAAATTCTTTTTTTAAAGGCTGATTTACAGTATAAGGAAAGTGATACATCAGATAGTGAGCGAATTCTCGCCAAATAATTTGTTTGAGATAATCATATTTCAATACTGAATTTAATTTATTAACTTCACTGTAAATCTGTCTAGGAGAGATTTCACCGAAATGTAAGTGAGTAGATAGCTGAGAAGTTCCTCTAATACTCGGAAAATCTCTTTTCTCTTTATACTGTAAAACTATATTAGATAAAATAAAATTTTCTAAACTCTGCTTAGCAGAGCTTTCACCAGCTTTCACATACTTAGACATTTTCTCTGCCCAGGGATGCTCTACCCTAAGATTCAAATCAGTCAAAAGATCTTGCAGATTAGCATTAAATAAAAGTTTTATTAGCATAAAAGCTTTCAGGGCTTAACTTATAAATCAACGGGAAAGTCCTATCTAACATAGAGCTTTCTAAAAGTGAAAAATACTGCTTAGAGAAAGGAGTATAGACTTGATATGGTTTAGACTGTTTATTTAAAAGCTCCCGAGGCTCAATCAATAATGAAGAGTTAAAACTTTTAACTTCTATACCATGCTTAAGCAGACTATCTTTTAAATCCGTATCTAAACTAATATGATGCGGTTCATAGCGTCTATTCCAATATACAGAAATATCAGCAAGCCCTCCTAGATTTAAAATACTCAATATTTTACTTATCACCTCAAGCTGCTTACCTTTACAGATAAGTAGCCTAGAGCCTAGAGCGGCAAGATCTTCAGAAAGACGGCAGAGTGAATCAATTAAACATAATTTAGTCGCTGCACCTAATTTATGAAAAGAATCTTCATCTCCATAATCAAAATGATCCTCATTGATATTGAGAGCTAATATCTTTTTCCCTCTCGCCAAAGCGTAGG
>DAISHM010000307.1:0-2338 GCA_036822535.1 Candidatus Caenarcanales bacterium | reverse complement strand
ATGGTCCTTTGTTTATGATACTCTGTAAAGCTTTAGTCGCTTAGTCTTTTGGTAATATTAGGGTATCTTTATTTCTTTTTAAATTGATTAATTTAATTGCTTATGCAGTTTTAGTTTTTATTTTGTGTCAGGGGCATTTAGCCCAGCAAATACACGCCCACAAGCTTAAACGTATGCTTTTAATATTAGCTTTTAATCCACTGTTTATGATGGAACTGGCTTGGAATGGACATAATGATATTTTAATGTGTTTATTTATCAGCTTAGCTTTTTATTTTTTAACACAGAAAAAATATGGCTTGAGTTTATTTATGATCAGTGCTGCTATTTTGATTAAATTTTTAGCAATAGTCTTAATGCCTTTATTTATAATAGTTTTAATAAAAATGATTAATTTCAAATCTTTGAGATCTTTAGCAGGATCTTTTCTAGGTTTAGTTTTCTCTTTAATTTTATTAATTGGGCTAGTTATAAATTATGACTTATTGAATTTAGATTATTCTAGATTTAATGAAAATCTGACCCTGAGCCATAAGTCTCTTTTTAATTCGCTACTAAGTTTTTTAAAAATCTTGATGGGGGATAATTACACTGAGTCGTTTTACTATTCCTCCCTAAAAAATACTTTTTTAGCAGCTTTTCTTATATTCGCTTGCTATTTATATTTTAAATTTTTTAAATCGGTCAATCATTGCCAGAACATAATGAAATACTCTTCAATACTAATGTTTAGTTTAATTATGCTGGCTAGCCCTAAATTTCATTCTTGGTATTTACTCTGTTTTTTACCTTTTAGCTTTTTAAGCTTCGCTGAGATAAGTCTAGTTTTGAGCTTCACTCATTTACTATCTTTTACGCTAATCGATCAAGCAAATATCCTCAATTTTCTGATTATGACTGGGCTTCCTGCTTTAATTGTTTTAAGAGATTTAAAGAAATGACTTTTATTTTTCCTGTTTATAAAACTTTGAATTCAATTACTGAAGCTTTGAGACCCTCCGCTAGGCTGGGTTCAGGCTCTAAGTCAGATAGAATTAGTAGAGATTTTCAGCTAAATTTTCATACTCATAATGTCGCAGGGCCTATGGTGCAATTAAAAACAGTATTGGGGTCTGATTCTATGACAGATAAATTAAAGCAGTCGATCAGTAGTTTTCAAGAAGTTCATGAAGATTGCTTAAAAGATTTAATTTCGAAACTAGCTCCAGGAATGGCATTTGATATTAATAATGTAGGTGTTTTTATAAATCCAGATTTAACTTTAATTTGGGCTAAAGATTTTACTTTAAAAGAAAAAGCATTGTTTAAATTTGATGGACTTGCCCGTCAGGGAGAGCATTTTATGCTTACTGTAATTCCTCGGGAGATTGATGGTTTAAGACTGGACTTAGATTATAAATTAAAGGATAAAAAAGGTGAGGCTCAGTTTAGCCCTAAGATTAAGATATATGATTCTTTTCATAAAATTCCTCTACAGGGCTTTATTACAAAAGGTTTGTTTGGCTGTTCAGATAGAGAGAATATCGCTTTAGTAAGTAAAATTAATGTCTTTAATCAAGATGGTGAAAAAATAAATCAGATTAAGCATGTAAATATGCATACACCAGCTTTTAACTTTGGCTGGCAGAGATTTTTAGATTTTACTAAATTCTTAGATAAACTTTTAGGTAAACAGTTTGCGGATGATGGTTTGCAGAAAAACACTGCGGTGATTACTGGGGATATGAATAATATTTTTCCTGGTGAAGAGAAAAATTTATATAAATTACTGAAAGAACATGGCTTTAAGACAGCTTTTCCCTTTAATGAAGCGACTTATGGTTCTGATAAAGATGGTAATAGTGTTTACTCACACGATTTAATTGCTGTAGGTATGGCTCATAGAGAACCCTCTGAAAGCTTGTCTAGACTATCTCCAGATCTAATTGAATACGAAGTAGGTCCCAAAGAGACGGCTTCTGATCATCGCTATGTCAGAGCTAAGATAAGTTTTCCTAAACTTTGCTAAAATCTAAACTATGTCTTCCGATTCAAATATTTACGACACTATTATTATAGGAGCTGGTCCAGCAGGGCTTTCCGCTGGTCTATATGCTGCTCGTGGTAATTTAAAGACTTTAATTATTGAAAAAGGTATAGTGGGCGGGCAGTTACAGGTAACTCATGAGATAGAAAATTATCCAGGTATGGATCATATGACAGGTCCACAGATTTCTGATGCGATGGAAGAGCAGACTAGAAGATTTGGCTGTGAGATTATAACTGGCGATCCAGTAGTATCTGTAGATTTAGCTAGTCAGCCTAAGCTCATAAAAACGGCTAAGAACGAATTTAAAAC
>DAISHM010000306.1:0-2353 GCA_036822535.1 Candidatus Caenarcanales bacterium | reverse complement strand
AAAGTTTTGTTTCTGGTGTCTCGGATAAGCGAGTTTATGTTGGTAAAGAGGCTTTGAAGATTTTATGGAAGGTAGTTTAGAGTTATTCCCTTTACACTATCCCCTGTAAAAGCTCTATAGTAGCTCCTTTCACATCTTCCTTGCGCATTAGAGATTCACCTACTAGAAAACCTTTTACTCCATGTTCCATTAAGAGTTTAATATCTTCATTAGAGCTAATTCCAGATTCAGAGACAATAAATCTTTTTTCTAAGCTGTCACGAAATTCTTTCATAATCTCAATGCTAGATTCTAGACTTACACTAAAATCATGAAGATCACGATTATTAATGCCGATAAGCTCTGCTGGTGTCTTTAGGATTCGCTGCATTTCTTCTCGATTATGCACTTCTATTAATACGTCTAGATCTAGGTTTTTAGCGTATTCATATAGTAAAGCTAGCTCTTTATCACTTAGTATCGCTGCGATTAATAATATAGCTGAAGCTCCTACTGCTTTAGCTTGCAAGATTTGTCTTTTATCAATAATAAAATCTTTTCTCAGTGTAGGCAGAGGGCTAATCCCAGAGACGATTTCTAAGTATCTTAAGCTACCTTCAAAGTATTTTTCATCAGTTAATACTGATAGTATCTGCGCTCCTCCCTGCTTATAAGCTTCTGCAAGTGAGACGGGGTCGAAGTTCTCTCTGATTAAACCTTTACTAGGACTAGCTTTTTTTAATTCTGCGATCAGTACTGGTCCGTAAGTCTTAGTGAAAACTTCAATTAGATTAGGTTTATTGAGCTTAGATCTTACTGAATTGTCGAATTTTACTTTATTTAGTTTATGATATATCTCTTCTAGGGCAGATAATGGAGGCAAGTCCTTTAGCTCGTCTTTTTTAGTTTTGACAATCTCTTCAAGTATGCTCATTATCGTATCATTCCCGCTGCTACTGTATTATTTGTAATTTCATCGATTAAAATAAAAGAGCCAGTTTCCCTATTCTCGCTGTATTTATCTACTGGAATAGCTTTCTGTAATTTAAATTTTACACGAGCAATATCATTTAAATTCAGGCTTTCAGCTGCATGCTGTGAAAAATTATTAATATCTAACTTATACTCTATTTTCGTAGGGATAGCTTTAACTAAGCTAGAACAGTGTTTTAAGTAATATTTTTTATTTAATTGGAAAATATCCTCAGACATCCAGCAGATATCGGCACTGAATTCAGTCTCTAGACTAGGCTCTTCTCCAGCCTTAACTAACATATCACCGCGACTAGTATCTATCTCATCTTCTAAACAAATAGTAACTGATTCTCCTGCTTGCGCTGAGTCTAATCGTTTATCATAGAGATGTATAGAAGCTACCTTAGAAGTTCTTTTAGATGGAATAGAGACGATTTCATCTCCGACCTTAATTTCTCCAGAACTCACTCTACCAGCAAAGCCTCTGAAATCACGGTATTCTGGGGAGTCATTCCTAATAACCATTTGTACTGGCATTCTGAAACTTTTAAATGTAGAGAGACTAGAGCTAGAAACGGATTCTAAGACTTCCATAATGGTATGACCAGTGTACCAAGGCATATTATTAATTCTGCTTTCTACATCATCCTGGAATATAACTGCTTCACGATTTACTACATTATCTCCAGCTAGAGCTGAGACTGGGATAAAGGAAATCTGCTCTTCACTAACTCCTATTCCTTTCATCATTTCTAAAAACTGATCTACTATTTCACGGAAGCGGCTCTCTGAGTAGTCTACTAGATCCATTTTATTTATGGCTACTATGAAGTGAGGGATTCCTAATAATGCAGAGATATAAGCATGTCTGCGAGATTGATCTACTATGCCATTTCTCGCATCGACTAGTATGATGGTGAGATGAGCTGTAGAAGCACCTGTAACCATGTTTCGTGTGTATTGCACATGCCCAGGGGTATCTGCGATGATGAATTTTCTTTTTGGGGTCGAGAAATATCTGTAGGCTACATCTATAGTAATGCCTTGCTCTCTTTCTGCGGCTAAACCATCTGTAAGTAGAGAGAAATCTATACCATTGAAACCCTTTTTAGCACTGCTTCTTTCTACTGATTCTAATTGATCCTCAAAAATAGCTTTAGAGTCATAAAGTAATCTACCAATTAAAGTAGATTTACCATCATCCACGCTGCCTACTGTAGTGAATTTGAGCAATGCGGTTTCTTTTTTATCTAGGGTTTGCATATATGATTACCAAAACACTATTTTAACCTAAATGGTAAATGCGTCTTTTAAGATTTTCAGCGAAATTCTGAAGCTTTTTTTTCGGAATAAATTCAATCACTGCTTTATTATTTTCTACGGAAATGCTGATAGAGCC
>DAISHM010000305.1:0-2355 GCA_036822535.1 Candidatus Caenarcanales bacterium | reverse complement strand
CCCGAATTAACTGCTCGAAAGACTGAATACCTATAGGTAATTTTTTACGCTCTGAATGCATAGCTAGTACTTATTATACTTCCATACAAGATACTAAAATCGGAATCACCTAACTGGAAGCCTTAAAACAAAGACCCCAAAGAGATATAATATTAATGAATGTTTCAGAAATCCCTAAAGAACCTAAGCCGCATCTTAATAGATATCTGTATTATCACTGTCTCTTATATCGCTGCTAGCAATTTAAGAGTACTGAATACACAGGCTAAAAATACTAGTGAGTTTATAGTCAGTGAGCAGCTTATGCAAATCATTGGCTTTATTATCCTCATCAAACTCATTGTTTTTTATTTTATGGGGATTTATAAAAAATTCTGGCGCTACACTAAAACTGAAGATTTAATACAAATCGCTCAGGCATTACTAATCTCTAACAGTATTATAGTACTTCCTCGTTTAATATTCGGTCTTAGCCCTAAAGCCCATGATCTTTTCGCCGTATCATATGGAGTAACTATTATCGATTTCTTTCTCTGCGTGACACTTTTAAGTGGAATTAGACTGATACGTTTTTATCTAAAAGAACAAAGCAATATCAAAGCTAGACTGAAAACAATTTCTAGTAAAAAGAAAAACACCTTAATTATTGGTGCTGGAGAGGGCGGAATAGAAGTTTTACAAGCGATAAAAAGCCATCCTGAATTAGGTCTAGAAGCTAAAGGTATTCTAGATGATGATACTAAAAAATTCGGGATGAATCTTTTAGGTACAGTGCCAGTGCGAGGTGCTATCAGCGATGTACAGTATTGGGTAGATGAACTCGCTATAGAACAAATTATCATCGCGATTCCGAGTTCATCTTTAAAAGCTCGTAAGCGTATTAGCCTTTTATGTAACGAGACTGGAGTAGATGTAAGAATAGTACCTTCGGTAGATCAGCTAGCTAGCGGTAAAATAGACATACAAGAGATACGCAAACTCAGCATGGAAGACCTTTTAGGTAGAGAGGAAATTAATTTAAACACCACAGAAATTACTGAATTTTTAAAAGATAAAAAAGTTCTAGTAACTGGTGCAGGTGGGTCTATCGGCAGAGAATTATCGAAACAGCTTTTAGATAAAGGACAATTAAGAAGTATCTGCTTACTCGGGAAAGGGGAGAACTCTATATTCGAAGCGAGACTAGAATTAGAAAGAATGAATAAAAGTGGCACTGAGATTATAGCTCGTATCGCAGATATTAGGAATTACTCTCGCCTAGAGCATATTATAGAGAATTTCAAACCTGATATTATTTTCCATGCAGCAGCGCACAAACACGTATTTTTAATGGAAGAGAATCCCTGTGAGGCTTTCGAAAATAACGTAATCGGCAGTAAAAATCTAATGGAATTAGCTGCTAAACATGAAATAAAAAACTTTGTTTTAATCAGTACCGATAAAGCAGTTAATCCTACTAGCATAATGGGGAAAACTAAAAGACTGGCTGAAAAGCTTTTATTAAGCCATGCCCAGAAATTTCCGCAGACTAAATACACAGCGGTACGCTTCGGCAATGTACTCGGTAGCAGAGGTTCAGTAATTAAAGTCTGGGAAAAACAGCTCAAGGAAGCTAAATCTATTACAGTGACAGATAAAGAAGCGATTAGATATTTTATGACTATCCCAGAAGCTTCACAATTAGTCATTAAAGCAGCTGCAAATGCTCATTCTGGAGAAATCATGATACTAGACATGGGAGAGCCGATTAATATATATGAACTAGCGAAACAGTTTATACAGCTTTCAGGTTTTTCTTTAGCTGATGTAGACATCGAATTTACGGGTATGCGAGCTGGGGAGAAACTTTATGAAGAGCTATTAACCTCTGAAGAGTTTGTTGCTTCACAGCTTACCGATAAAATCTTTAAAGCTAAAATTGAAAAAATCGATGAAGGGGCTTTAATGAAACAGATTTCAGAATTAAGTGAACTTGCTAATGCAGATAGGATGGAAGATTTAGTAGAAAATCTGTCGGTAGAGAATTTAAACCTAACTCAATAAAAAGCTCTTGCCAAGGAAGAATTAATACATCTGATTCTAATCTTCTTCTCGGAGCTAAGCTACAGCAAATTAACTTAGCATTAGGCTCATCTTCTTTAAAAGCGAGTAAGCCTCTTAAATCTTTATTTTTAATATTAGTATCCTTGGCTTTTATTTCTATCGCAAATACCCCTCGGGAAGGGCTGTCTGCGATTATATCGACTTCTTGCCCAGAAGCTGTCCTATAGTAATAAAAACAGAAATCAGTCCTTAAAGTATCAGCGATGCTAATTAAATCTCGTACAATAAAGTGTTCAAAAGCTTTTCCAAACT
>DAISHM010000304.1:0-2355 GCA_036822535.1 Candidatus Caenarcanales bacterium | reverse complement strand
ACCAGTGACTTATGACTGGTACGAAGAAGAACTTAAAAAAAAATCTCCAGTAGAATAAGTTAGGAGAAAGTCTTCTAAAGTTACCATAAAAGAAGAAATTTTCACAGAATTACGTCAGGGTGCCAGAATAGCCTTAATTGCAGATATACTATTACCTAATGGGCAGCTAATTACAGTAGTAAACGCCCATTTAGAGAATCGCACAGAGCCGAAGGGGCGTGAAGAGCAGATTCTAGCGATTTTAACTGCGCTTAAAGATGTCAAAAATCCTCTTATACTCGCAGGAGATTTAAATAATTTTGAGAATAGTGCAGAAGCTACTTCTATTAAGCGAATCATTGGTAAGAGGATTGGTGATCCACTGTTTATCAGTAAAGTAGTCATTAACTATTTTAATCCTTATGCTTTAAGTGCTAATGCAGCGAGTACTGCGATAGGCTTGGTACGTAAGCATCGAGATCCTACCGTACTAGGTCTGCCAATTATACTACCGAATAAATCACGTAAGTTTTTTGATATTATTCATGACTTTAAATTTACGGATAATAATCAATTTGATTTTTCTGGTGATGAAGAGCTTAGTTATGATAAGAAAGATGGTAAATTAAGTAACTCTAACGAAAGGGCTGGAAAAGGTTTTATCGAAACTTATAAATTCAAACGCTCATTTGGAGTAGCTAAATATAAAATAGACTGGATTTTCGTAAAACCATTACGCTATGCAAACTGTGATTCAGGGGAAGACGATATAGAGGAACTAGATTTTAGCTGTAAGAATTATTTTCCAGGCTTCGGCAG
Source organism: Candidatus Caenarcanales bacterium (assembly GCA_036822535.1). GTDB lineage: Bacteria > Cyanobacteriota > Vampirovibrionia > LMEP-6097 > LMEP-6097 > LMEP-6097. The sequence goes on along the minus strand of DAISHM010000304.1, from coordinate 1,557 downwards.
AACTCTTAAAGCATTAAACTATAGCCCGCGATTTACAAAAAATACTAGGGAAAAAGAAGAGGCTCATCTTTCTGACCATAACCCAGTATCGGTAAAAATTTTATTTAAGGACACAGTAAAGAAGAAATCACCGCATTACTTACAAAATACGCCTTATCGGCCAAAGTCAGTCTAGCAGAACTTTCTATAATATAGCCATCCTTTATTAGATTTTTTAAATTCTCTGAATTCAGTATATTTAAAAGTTCTTCACGTTTTTCTATACCCTCTCTTAATCTTAAGCCAAGCATAATCTCTTCTTCTAAAGCCTCTGACTTATTAATCGCTCTATAATCCTCATAGACTGAGCCTAGCTTAAAAGCCTCTTTAATAGAATCATCTGCTTGAGAGAAAATACTCATATATTTATCAAAATCTCTAGTATGAGCGTATCTAAAACTTCGAAAATAACCATGAGCGCTAAGCCCAAAGGCGAAGTATTCTTTAGCTAACCAATAACAAAGATTATGCTTTGATTCATGTCCTTTTAAAGACCAGTTACTAATTTCATAGCGTTCTAGGGATTTAGCATTGAGCATTTTATTAGTAAGTGAATACATTTCAGCAAGTATATCTTCTGAAGCTAAATCTGGGTGAGCATTAGAGCCATAGATTTGAGCGAAAGGGGTTATAGGCTCTATGCTTAGTGCATAAGCTGAAATATGAGGTGCAGAGACAGACAGAGCTAAATCTAAAGTGTTCTGCCAATCAGCCAAAGTTTGCTTTGGTAAACCATAAATTAAATCAAAGCTCCAGGATTTAAAATTAACCTTTTTAATCAATTCAATAATCTCTAAAGTCTCTTCTACTGTATGTCCACGAGCAAGCTTGCTTAAAATTTCTGGATTAAAAGTCTGAGCTCCTATACTGAGACGATTAATACCAGCAGCTTTAAAAGCTTCTAATTTATTTAGGTCTACAGTGCCAGGATTCGCTTCTAGAGTGATTTCTATATCTGGACTAAATTCAAAATATTTTTTTAAATGACTTAAAATCATCTGAATCTCTTCTGCTGAGTGAATACTAGGCGTACCACCACCAAAGAATATACTATCTATAGGAAACTGCTGCTCTTCTTTTAAATAAAGCTCATAGAATACACTTATCTCACTCTGTAAAGCTTTTAAATAAAGGCTTTTAATTTCTGCATCTTTATTCGCAAAAGAGGCGAAGTCACAATAAGGACAAATACTCTTACAGAAGGGAAGGTGTATATAAATACTTTTAGCCATTATTATAGATACTTAAAGTGCTAGCACCTTATCATAATTCCCATCTGTTTCTATTTTTTTCACTAGTTCTAAATTCGTTAAATCTACTAAAGCAATTAACTTAGAACCTAGGCTAGGTACTACAAGTAAACTTTCCTTATTATTAAAAGCAAAGTTCTTAGCAGCATTATAATCTGCTCCTAAGTTTTTTTCTGCAAGCACTGACTTGGTTTTTAAATCTATTTTAGTTAGGAAACATTCTTTTTGAGCATTAAACTCATGTATTTTTCTTTTATACTTTTTTTGT
>DAISHM010000303.1:0-2400 GCA_036822535.1 Candidatus Caenarcanales bacterium | reverse complement strand
AAAGGTATTAGAGTGCTTAAATGTTCAGTAAATTCCAGCACAGAGTCATTAGAAAGATTTGAAGAAAATAAGTTTTCTTTTAATAAAATTACCAAAGCTACAAGTAAGCTTGCAGAAGCGTTTAGCAGATTGAATTTACCGGAAATCTTTAAATCTAATTTAAAAGAAATCATCTTAAAAGTGATTTCTGCTTTTTCTAAATCTACGAAAATATCAGCATCTTTATGAATGCTGCTGTAGCTAAGAACTTTTAGCTGTGCGGATTTTTTATTTCTATGCTCATCAGCATAGGCTTTCAGAAAAGGATTATTAGTACAAATTATTTTATACTCAGCACTATCTAAAAATTTCTTAAAACAATCCTGAATCTCACTAAGCCCGCCTGGATAATTCTCTAAATGATCGGCTTCGACATCAGTCACCACTGCTATATGGGGATTGGTTTTCATAAAACTCTTATCAGACTCATCCCCTTCCATCACGAAATAGCTTTCAGGAGAAGCCGCTTTACCATTAGCTGGAAAATCTTTTAACACACCACCTACCGCAAAGCCAGAGCTGGGACGGATTTGGCTTAGTAAAAAAGCAGTGAGAGCCGAGGTACTGGTTTTACCATGAGTGCCAGAGATTACTATCTGTAAAGCCCCTTCACTAAGAAGGTTTAACATATCAGAGCGGTGTATTACTGGTATATTATGCTCCTTCATAAAAAGCATATCAGGGTCATCTGCTTTTACAGCCGTGCTTCTAACAGCTAAATCTATACTTTTATCTAAGGGATCATTAGCTTTATACGAGAGATCACTTTTAGAAATCCTAAACTCTGAGCTTAATTCACTTTGTGAGATTTTATCTTCTAGAATAGCGATTAAAGCTCGCATGCCTATGCCTTCGGCTCCTAGAAAGCGAATGTGTTTAAAGTCAGTTAGATTCATGGTTTTAGTCTGGTTCATAAGAGTAGTTACTATATCTTACTTAGCTTCTTAGAAAATTTCTAGAGACTGGGTAATCGGCTTAAAGGAATCTTGCGGGTATCTGAATTATTTTCTCAGAAACCATAGTTAACCTATCAGCATTATTAATTAAAATGCCATATTTACAGTTATATTCTTCAATAAAGCTTTTCAAATGATTTAGCCTTTTAATATCAATCACTGAACCAGATTTAATCTCTATTGGAACTATCCCTTCAGCAGCTTCAAGAATTAAATCGACTTCTAAGTAATTTTTAGTTCGGTAATAATAAGCATCAAAATTTGTATAATGTCTTGGCATGGTTTTTAGAATCTGCTCTAGCACAAAGCCTTCCCAGATATAGCCAAAATTAGGATGACTTAACAACTGTTCTTTAGTCTCTATTTTAAGAAAATAATTAATTAGTCCAGTGTCTCTCAAGTAGCTTTTAGCAGATTTTATTAGAGATTTCTTTTTATTAGAGCAGTATGGATTTAATCTTCTCCATAAAAAGGTTCCTTCTGCTATCTCTAAATAGTTTTTTATTGTTGGTTCTGAGACATCTAAAGCTGATGCTAACTTAGCGTTATTTAATATTTCTCCAGAAGAAAAAGCTAACATCGAAATAAAGCGCCTGTAAGCATCTAATTTCAAAGTGGGAAATAGAGCCCGAATGTCTCTTTCTAAATAGGTTTTAATATAGTTTTCATACCAAGTCTGATAAACAAATTTATTTTTTCTCTCTAGGAAAGGCTCTGGGTAAGTTCCTTTTAAACAAAGCTCTAAAAGATTTTCTGAGGAAAGTTCTGATTTTAATTTCTCTAATTTTTCTAATTTAAAAATATTTTTTACAAAATCAGCCTCTTTAAGATTAAAAGCTTCCTCCCAGTCTAAATTAGGTATTTCTACTATGGCCACTCTACCAGCTAAAGCCTCACTGATATTTTTAAGTAGATGCGGCGAACTAGAACCACTTAATAAGAAAGAGCCTTTAGATGAACGATTTTCATCTATGCTAACTCGAAGAGCATTAAAGAGTTTAGGTTCTAACTGTGCTTCATCAATAATTAAGGGCTTAGGAGTAGATTTTAAAAAATATTCTAAATCAGTAGAAACTAATCTTCTATCAGATTCTTTTTCTAAATCATAATAATTAGCAGTGGGTAGAACTTGCTTCAGTAAAGTAGTTTTCCCTACTTGCCTTGCACCAATCAAAACCACACAAGGAAAGCTTTTTAAAAGTGCTTTTATTTTATGATTTATAGCCCTGATAATCGCAGCCATTACTAAAGTCTAACATTAGTTTTAGCTGCTTTGTGATTTTTGATCGGGCTAATTCTAGTTTAAAAAATTTCCAAATTCTCTAAATTATTAATCCTTAATTCCTTTAACTGATAAGTCTCCGTACCAGTATAGATAAGCTCTTCTCTAGTAAGTTCATCACCT
>DAISHM010000302.1:0-2402 GCA_036822535.1 Candidatus Caenarcanales bacterium | reverse complement strand
CCAGGCTTAGTCCGTGCAACTAAACGTCTAAGATAAATATCTTTAGTCTTTCTATTTCACTCAAAGACTATATCAGCGATCTCACCTTCAGCGACATAAACACTTAAAATCCCTTCCTGCTCATCCCATTTAACATCAGTAACTCTCGCTAGCACAAAACCCGCAGCAGCATACTTTTCTTCTATCTCACGTAATTTAGCAGAGGTACTAACCACACTCTGCGGTCTGCCTAATAAATCCTTTAAAATGGCATATACATCTACAGTATCAGTCTCCGACTCATTTCCATAGACGAATATGTCTTTAACCATAAGGTTTTCTTTCAAAAAATAAACTATTTCTATACCATCTTTATGTACTATAGGCTGAGCTTCTATAGAGGACTTTAAAAAATAACCAGTCTTATACAAAGCTTCTAAATCTGCTACTATTCCCTCTCGCTGGAATATATCTCCAGGTCTAGACTTAATCAATTCAAGGATTTCGGCTTCAGGAATTAGGCGATTTCCCTCTATACGTAGTTTAACTATAGGAACCGAAACAGATTCCTCTACACTTAAACTGCTTGGAGAAGAAGCTTGATCTACAACGGCAGGTGAAAGCTGTTCAGAGTTAAGATCTACGGCATTAACAAAGCTCTCTGCCTTTGCTGCTAAAGAAAATAAAATGAATATAATGAGGATAGAGAAAAATCTATACATTTACCTCCCTTAATCATAATCAAGAATTGAAGAAAACGCTGTGGAAAAATTGTATTATTAAGGAAAAATGTCTGAAAGCATCACGAAAAAGAAAATAGATATATTTGATACTACCCTTAGAGACGGGGAACAATCCCCTGGTGCATCAATGAACCAAGAAGAAAAGCTTGAAATCGCAAAACAGCTCGCACAATTAAACGTAGATGTTATCGAAGCTGGTTTTCCAGTATCTAGCCAAGGAGATTTTGATTCAGTTTATGCGATAGCAGAACAGGTCCAAGGCCCGACTATCTGTGCATTAGCTAGAGCCCTAGAAAAAGACATAGATGCCGCAGCTAGAGCTTTAGCACCAGCTAAGAAAAAGCGTATACATACTTTCATCGCGACCTCTCCTATTCACATGGAGTATAAGCTGAAAATGAATCCAGAACAGGTTATAGAGAAAGCAGCTGCCATGATTAAATACGCTAAAAGCTTAGTAGATGAAGTAGAATTCTCTGCTGAAGATGCCTGTCGTAGTGAAAAAGAATTCCTTTTTAAAATTATCGAAGTTGCTATAGATGCTGGAGCTAGCATTGTTAATATTCCAGATACTGTGGGATACACTACCCCAGAAGAATTTGGGAATTTAATCTCTGAAATAAAATCTAATGTACCGAATATAGCTAAAGCAAAAATATCGGTGCACTGCCATAACGATTTAGGCTTAGCAGTAGCTAATAGTCTAGCTGCAATCAAAAATGGTGCAGAGCAAGTAGAATGCACTATTAATGGTATCGGCGAAAGAGCTGGTAATGCGAGTTTAGAGGAAATAGTAATGATACTTAAAACTCGAAATGAATTCGGTTATTTTACAGATGTCGCTACCGCTCAAATAATTCGTACCAGTAAATTAGTCAGCAGTATTACAGGGATTATGGTTCAACCTAACAAGGCTATAGTCGGCTCCAATGCCTTTGCTCACGAATCTGGTATTCACCAAGATGGTATGCTCAAAAATAAAAAGACTTATGAAATTATTGATTTAAGTGAAATCGGTCTAAAAACCACACAGTTACCTTTAGGTCCCCGCTCTGGGAAACACGCCCTAAAAAGCAGACTAGAGCAGTTAGGCTTTAAAAACATTGAAGGTGATGACTTACAGAAACTCTACGAAAGATTTATTAGACTCGCTGATAAAAAGAAACGAGTTGACGACAGGGATCTAATTAGTTTAGCTACAGATCTTTCTATCACCATGAAAGATTCTTTAAATACCTTTAATTTATTGCATGTACAAGTCACCTGCGGCACTTCTGGGCTTCCTACAGCTAGTATCTGCTTGCAAGATCAAAGAGATAAAACAAATATTCTTAAAGGAGCAGCACTAGGTACTGGCCCTGTAGATGCAGCATGTAAATGTATCAGAGAACTTACTAAAGCTAACTGTACCCTTACCGAGTTCAGTATTAAAGCTGTAACTGAAGGTATAGATTCACTGGGTGAAGTTACGATCAGAATTCAGGATAATGATTCAGGACAATTATTTACTGGTCACTCAGCGAAAACGGATATTTTAGTGGCTTCTGCGCATGCTTATGTTGATGCGGTTAATAAATATTTCGCTAAGAAGGGAGATATGAAATTTAACCCACAGACATCATCGGAAACTGCCCCCATTAATTTCTCCTAATTCCCAGAACCATCCCCCAGAGCCAAAGC
>DAISHM010000301.1:0-2414 GCA_036822535.1 Candidatus Caenarcanales bacterium | reverse complement strand
TCGGGATTTTCCCAATTTAAAAACTTATCTTTTAATTCCCCGAGAACAGATCTCTCCCATTTATCTGAAATACCTCTCACTGAACCAATTATGACTTCTTTACCTAAATTAGTAGCTATCTTAGCCAGTAAAGAAATAGGTCCCCAGCTATCTGCATCTGGATTCTTACTAGGGCTTGGTAAGAAAATAGTCTTCGCTTCAATAAAGCCTTTTAGAAAATCATAACTAGTATCTAAATAATGATGATGATCTGAAGTCTGTACTGCATCATTAATATGCTCAGTTTTCTTAGTCTGACTAAGTATCTCAATCAAATCTTTTTGCAAGCCTGGAGTCATCTCGATCCTTTCAGCATGAAGCTTTAGGAGATCTTCTCTATGATCCACTTCTCTAGAGAGATTATGAATTAACTTATCTATAAAATTAAAATAACTCTGCAATTTATCATCGACTTTTTCATGTAATGAAGCCACAAAATTAACTGCACTAGTAGAGACAGAAGAAATAGTATTAACCATAATCAATTAATTTAATATTCTACTGTGAAAGCATAATTAGTGCTTGAGATTTAAGAAAAACCTGAGTAGATTTAAGAAAATTTTCAAAACTTGAATTAGACATTTCTCGACAAAAGTCGTTCCAGAAGAAGGTTCTGACAAGATCTCGCTCACGGACTGCATTTCTGGAAGATAAATAGAAATATTTAGCAATTTAATTTTATGCACAAAATTTTCTTTATCAATAAAATCTAATCTAGTAGAAATAAAGCCTCCTATTTTATCTAACTGAATTTTTATTTTATGAAACATTGAGTTAGTGTCATTTTGATAAATTTTTAAGAGATCTGATTTTTCCAGTTCAAAATCTAGGTAAGAGAGATTTAGCACTAGATATATCTTTCCTTTAATAGTCTCTAACATAAAGTTAAGACTAATCGGAAAGCTTTTAAATAATTTGAGTCTCTGAGATTTATCTAACTGTAGATTAAAATCACTATTCATAATACTTTTACTACTATGAAAAAATAAAAAAGGCATCAGGCGAGCTTCAATAAACTTATAGTCAAAATTATAATCCCTCTCATGTCTAATACCCGAACAATCATTAATTTTAAACTTTAGGTCTAAAAAGATTTCTTTATCAAAGCTTCTTTCCAGAACTTTTTCATCTCTATGGTTTTCTTCATAAAAATATTTCAAAAGAATTTTTTTTTGAATTAAGCTGAGTTCCCTTCTTTCACAGTGCTCTATAAAAAGCTTTATGTTAGATTTCTCTGAAATTAAAATTAATCTATCTAAAAAATCAAATAAAAGCTTCTCTCTATTCTCATCTTCACTTTTTAGCCACTCAGAAAAGCTTTCAAAACTAAAATTCATAAATATTTAAACTAAAAATGCTGTGGAATATCTAAAAACATCAATAAGAGATTATCGTATTGATAATAACGATTCTTTAGAAAAAATCCCTGTTCAAGTGCAATAGCTCTTAACTGATTAGGACTTACTGCCCGAGATGGTCTAGATAAAGAAGATGGGAAATTATTAAACCAAATATTTAATTTATTTTTAAATGAACATAAATTAGTTCCTATCAATATTAATAAACCAGGTCTAATAATCATCGGAGCTAATTGATTTAAAACCTTCTCTATATCATCAGTACATGGCATATCTAAGTCTAAAACTACATAAGTAAAAGCTTTATGAGTTTTAAAAACCTGCTTAGCCTCTAATTCAGCTGGGTCTAAAGAACTAATCTTAGTATATAAATTATTATCCTTTAATAAATCAGAGATAGCGTTTTGTTTATTACTGATATGTAAAATACTCTGTCCAGAACGAACTTCACGCTTAATTTTCTTGAGCATCAGGCGATGAAACTTTTCAGTGGATTCTTCTATATTTAATCTTTCTTCTTTAACAGCAGTTGTAGTGGGCATAATCCTAAATCCTATTAATCATTGCTTGAGCATGTGCTTCTAAATTTTCAGCTCTAGCTAGTCTAGCTGTATGCTGTGCTAATTCTCTAAACTCTAGAGACTGCCTATCTACTCCACGAAAATCTATCAATGAGGTTTTCTTCATGAAATCAGCACAATGCAGTCCAGAAGCGTATCTCGCCCCACGCCCAGTCGGTAAACAGTGACTAGGACCAGCTAAATAATCCCCTAAACTCTCGCAAGCATTAATTCCAATAAAAATCGCTCCAGCATGCTTAATACCATTAATTAATGTACTAATTAGTGCATCATCAGCCTGTAATTCTAAATGCTCTGGGGCATAGTAATTAATTAACTCACATATCTTCTGAGCATCTTCTTCAAAAAGACAGGCACTATAATTCTGATAAGATTTTTTTATCACAGCTATCTGCTCATCTGTCTTAAAGCTTCTCAAAGACTCAATTTGAGCTTC
>DAISHM010000300.1:0-2424 GCA_036822535.1 Candidatus Caenarcanales bacterium | reverse complement strand
AAAAGGTAAGTTTGTAAAAAGTGGAACATGTAGAAATCCAGAAAATGAAATTTTTCACCCCTTCCTTAAAATCTATAATCCTATAGGTTAAAATTGACCCTAAGGAAATAACATGGCAAGAAAGATAAAAAGAGAAGATTATAGAAATATCGGTATCGCTGCGCATATCGATGCAGGTAAAACTACTACTACCGAAAGAATTTTATTTTATAGTGGCGTAGTTCACAAAATTGGTGAAGTTCACGAAGGTACTTCTGTTACTGACTGGATGGAACAAGAAAAAGAACGTGGTATCACTATTACGGCTGCTGCGATTTCCACGACTTGGAAAGATAAGTATATTAACTTAATTGATACTCCAGGACACGTAGATTTTACTATTGAAGTAGAGCGTTCTATGAGAGTTTTAGATTCAGTTATCATTACTCTTTGCTCTGTAGGTGGTGTTCAGCCTCAAACTAAGACTGTTTGGAGACAGGCTGATCGTTATAAAGTACCACGTGTAGTTTTCGTAAATAAAATGGATAGATCTGGTGCTAATTTCTTTAGAGTAAAAGACCAGTTACGTAATGATATGCGTGTAAACGCCGTTCCTATTCAGTGTCCTATCGGTGCTGAGGATCAGTTCCAAGGCGTAGTGGACTTAGTAGAAAAGAAGACATACCTTCATAAAGATGATTTAGGTAAAGAAATAGATATTATTGATGGTTATCCAGCAGATTTAGCTGAAAAGTGTGCTGAGATGCGTACTCAGTTAATAGAAGCTATCGCTGAGACTGATGAAGAGATGATGAATAGATATCTTGAAGATGGTGAAGAGGCATTCACTTTAGAAGAACTGAGAGCTGGTCTAAGAAAAGCTACTATTAAGTTAGAAATTATCCCTATGCTTTGTGGATCTGCTTTTAAGAATAAAGGTATTCAGAAAGTTTTAGATGCTGTCGTAGATTACCTTCCTAGCCCTCTTGATGTAGAGCAGATCAAAGGTACTGACCTTCAAGGCGAAGAAGTAATCCGTAAGTGTGATGATGACGAGCCTATGGCTGGTTTAGCGTTTAAAGTTATGACTGATCCTTTCGTAGGTCGTTTGACTTTCGTTAGAATGTACTCTGGATTTATCACTGCTGGTAGTTATGTCTATAACTCATCTACAGGAAAGAAAGAGCGTATTTCTCGTATCATCAAATTAATGGCTGATGATCGTAGCGAAATCGAAGAATTAAGAGCTGGAGATATCGGTGCAGTAGTAGGTTTTAAAGATACGACTACTGGAAACACTTTCTGTGACGAGAAAAAACAGGTAGTATTAGAATCTTTGTTCGTTCCAGAACCAGTTATCTCTGTAGCAGTAGAGCCTAAGACTAAAGCTGACCAAGAGAAGTTAGCTGTATCTCTACATAAGCTTGCAGAAGAAGATCCTACTTTCCAAGTCAAAGTAGATCATGAAACTGGTCAAACTTTAATTTCTGGTATGGGTGAATTACACTTAGAGATTCTAGTAGATAGACTTAAGCGTGAATTTAAAGTAGAAGCAGATGTAGGTAAGCCACAGGTCGCTTATAGAGAGACTATTAGAGGTAAGTCTACTGCTGATGTGAAATACGCTAAGCAGTCTGGTGGTAGAGGTCAGTATGGTCACGTAGTTATTGACTTTGAACCATTGCCAATAGGTAAAAATGAAGAAGGCGAAGATTTACCGAATTTCGAATTTGTAAATAAAATTGTTGGTGGTATTATCCCTAGAGAATACATTCCTGCTGTAGAGAAAGGTGTTAAGGAGGCTATGCTTTCTGGCGTACTAGCAGGCTATGAGACTTTAGGCGTGAAAGCTACTCTACATCATGGTTCTTATCATGACGTGGACTCTTCAGAGATGGCTTTCGGTATCGCTGCGTCTATGGCATTTAAAGATGGTGTGAAGAAAGCTCAGCCAGTTCTTCTAGAGCCAGTAATGAAGGTAGATATAGAAGTACCAGAAGAATACATGGGTGATGTTATCGGTGATATTTCATCTAGACGTGGACGTGTAGAGAAAATGGAGACTTTAAATGGTCAATCTCACGTAGCGACAGTAGTTCCTTTGGCTAATATGTTTGGTTATGCGACTGATATTAGAAATAAAACTAAAGGTCAGGGTACTTTTACTATGGAGTTCCATGCTTATGAAGAAGTTCCGAATAACGTAGCTCAGGAAATCTCCGCTGGTAAAATGCAGGCTGCCTAGTTTATAAGCCGCTCTAAGACAGCGTTTTAGATTACTCGTTAAGCGAGCCGCCACTGTAAGTGGGTGGCTCGCTTTTTATTTCTAAAAAGCTTTAAATATTTTTACGCAAAAGCCCCAATAATGACTTGTACTGCCTGCAAAATATCTCCAATAGTGATATTGACACATCCTTGATGTTGTTGGGTTTGGTTTTCTTTAGC
>DAISHM010000299.1:0-2432 GCA_036822535.1 Candidatus Caenarcanales bacterium | reverse complement strand
GTAAATCCAGTGCAAGCGATTAATTTTTCCTCTAATGCGAAGCTAGGGGCGAGGGCTTCAGGCAATAATACTCAAGAGAAAGGCGCTCAAGCGAAGGATAATGCTGATAAAGGCTTAAACTCGCCATTTAATAACATTAAAGCGAAGCTAGTAAATGCAAACCGCAAGCTTAGTCAAAGTAAAAATGACACTGATACTTCAGTAAAGGAAGAGACTAGCTTTGATAAGACGCTGTCGGAGAAAGCTTCTACCGCGAAAGATGATGAAATAGATTTAGCGAAAGAAGACATAAAAGAAATCAGTAAAGATTTACTCGATGCTTTGATCGCCTTTCTTCAACAAATGCAAAATATGAAAAGCACTAGTGAAGAAGATCTTGCAGGCTTGAACTTGGATCAAAGTCTTTCTTTAGCAGCAGTGTCATTAGATGATATTACTAATTTTAATACTGTGCCAACAGAGGCTCTGATTCAGCCTAATACTTTAGCCGTTAATGCTAATTTGAGTTTGGAGACTAATCTGGAAAATAGCTTAGTGAGTGAGCTTGGGCTTAATTCTAATCCATTGGCAGTAGATATTGACGCAAACTCTATGGAGACTAAGCTTCAGGATTTAATTGATAAGTTAATTAAAGAAACCCCACTTAAAGATCAGCCTGAGATAGTGCAATTAACAGTTTTAACTAAGCTTACCAACGCTTTAGAAGCTAGGCTTCAAGATATGTCAGCAAATTTAAATACACAGATAGAGAATATTCGCTTAAGTGATGTCTCCTTAAAGCATTTAGAGATAGATCCAGAGACTAATTTACCTAAACTCCATCCTGAACTAGACGCTAAGCTAGATAGAGTTATTAAATTAGGTGAGAAAACAGAAAAAATAGATCAGCTCCTAAATTTAGTGAGTCATTTAGATGAAGCATTAAAAGAAGATTTACAGGAAATTAATCCTAATTATACTTCTGTATCTAGCCTTGAAGAAGATTCTGATCTGAAGTCTCAATTTAAGCAGCTCTTAGAGAGCTTTAATCTAGGTTTAGATGAAGAAGACGGGGTTACTGGTTTAACTAATGAGGCTGAGATTGTAAATGTAAATTTAGATACAGAGACGGCTTTAAGTATGGAGTCTCTGCCTTTAAGTCAGGAAAAACAATCTGCTAATGATAACTTACTTTTTAGTAAAGAGCTGAAAACGCTTATTCATAAGAATCCAGAACAGCTAAATACTGTAATGAAAGCTGCTGAATTAATTCGTAGTCTACCAGACTTAGCGAAGGAGACCAGTCCTAATAGTTCTCGTGAATTAAATATTAGACTAAATCCAGAGGAGTTAGGTACTGTAGATGTAACCATTACTAAAACTAGTGCTCAGCAAATTTCTATACAGCTAAATGTGACTAATGAAGCTGCTGAAAAGACTTTAAGGCATAAGCTTAATGAATTAACTAATGCTCTTAGTGAAAAAGGTGTATCTATTACAGATGTAAATATTACTAAATCTGAGTCTAATTCAGCGAATGATAGAAATCCAGATGGTAAAAACTCTTTTAATGAAGGTAGAGAAGAGCAGAAACGCAGACAGGAAGATAATCAGCGAGAAAGAGAGCAGAAGAAAGCACAGTATAGCTTTCAGACAGAGCTTTTCAGTATTTTAAGGTAGGGAATTTAGCGAGAAAGCATTAAAACAGAGGTAAATTATGTCAACAAACTCAATCGGTGGAATAGTAGATCAGTCACTTATAGATCAAGCGGTGGCTACGACTAAAATTAATGGTGGTGAGAATAGTGAATTCGATCCAGATATGTTTATAAAGCTGCTTTCAGCTCAGTTACAGAATCAGAGCCCTTTTGATACAGTAGAAACTGATCAAATCGTCCAACAGCAAGCAGTTATCGCTCAAGTAGAGCAATCTGCACAGCAGACTAAATCTATTAAAGAGCTGAATACTACTCTTAAAGATGAATTGAAGGACTTAAAGCTTAGTATTAACGAGATTAGAGATTTTATAGTGGGTAATTAAATATGACATGGTTAAATAATATTACAGGTACTTTTGCAACTAACATAGGTAAAGGAGTTTTACAGGGGCTAAAACAGTCTGTGACTGATTTAGGAGTGAATACTAATTCCCTAGCTAGTTTTACGAATACTTTAAGTAGTTTAGATCATAATAAAAATACTTCTACGGAGAAAGTAAATTTAACTGACTTAGACCTTAGTCCAGGAGAGCTTTCACGAATTTTAAAATTAAGGGAACTCGCTCAAGCGAGTGGCGCTAAGGAGATAAGCTTTAATTTAAAAGATTCTAACTACACTATGGATATAGAATCTTTTGATATGCAGCGTATCGCATAAATACTCTATAGCAGAGATCCCTTGATTGAACAGTGCTTATGCTGAAAGCTTTTTATCGTAATGCTTCATCGCAAAGT
>DAISHM010000298.1:0-2433 GCA_036822535.1 Candidatus Caenarcanales bacterium | reverse complement strand
TTATAACCTTACAGGAAATCAAAACTTATGGGTGAAGTGGTTAGACTAGGCACTAATGCGAGCTTAACTGAAAGAGTTTTAGAGACTAAAGTATCAGAGAATACTGATATATCGCCACAAACCACAGGTGAAAGTAATTCCAAGCCACTAGATACTAACAGTGATGAGTTTAGTACTAGTACTGAACTGAAAAATAAAGTTAAAGATTTTAAGACATCTACAGAATCCCCCCAGAGCATAAGCAAAAGTGAGCAAAATACTTTAGTGGACTCGACCTGGAAAGAAGTAGCGAATGTATCAGATGAATATATACCAGATCCAGAAAAAATAAAAATAGGGAAACAAACTGTAGATCTCGGTAGTAAAGAGACTATCGCCACAGAGCAATCTTCTACAAGTAAGAAAAACATCTCTATTAATTCACTCAGTCAAGAAAAAGAGTTAAAAGAGCTTAATACTGGTGTCACTGAGGAGATCAACAATATTGCTAGGTTAAAAAACACCAAAGGTGAGATCAATCCAAGCGTACAAAAAGAAATTAATAAGATGCGTACCGAAGAAAGAGATGGCACTATACCAGAGAGTGAGTCTGGCAAAGAAAGAAACGTTGAAATTGGGTCTAGAACTAGCGTCGATAATTTAAACAATACTAGAGCTTCACTAAATGATCGTATTATCAGTTTAGAGAATGCTTTAGAAGCTAAGGACTCTGGCACTAGTGTCTATAATGAAAAACAGAAAGAGAAAATTAGTAAAGAGATAAAAGCTTTAGAGATAGAAAGAGATCGGATAGATAATGAGGTAAAAATAGTACAAGTCTCTAATGGAGCCATTATTAGATACAGAGGTTCTGATTTCGTAGAAATAGCTTCTGGAGATGGTCAGGAATATAATCAAAAACTCAGTAAAAATTATCGAGGAGATATAAAAGCTGTAAATGATGGTAAAGTAGCAGAGGATACAATCGTAGAACCTACTAGGGCAGATGCATACAATGAATTTAAAGCTCGCTATAAAGCTGAGACTGGAAAAGATTTTGAGCTTCAAGAAAATCAGCGCCTAGTAATGTATAAGCGTAAAGATGAGGTGATTTACCAAATTATCGAATCTGATGTAGATGAAAAAAATAATAGGACTACCGTCATCAGCCGTGAAATAAAAGAAACTGAAACTAAGAAAGGTTCCGCGGAAAAAAGCACAGGTTTATCTGGCATAGATAAATCTGGGACAGTAGAAGTAACAAAATTTAACTTTAATGAACTCAAGAATTCAGGTACTGACGATAGCGTCAATGGTCAAAAATATTTAGCGAGTATCGGTAATAGTTTAGCTAAAGAGTTCATCGTCAATCTTTCTATACCAGGAGCTGAGGTCATAGAGGAGGATGGGGTTTATAAAATCAAATTAAAAGATAAAGATGCATATAAACTCTTTATGCTATCTAGCAAGCTCTCAGCGAAAGAAGAAAATTACTATGAATTCTTAAAATCTTTCTATGAACTAGATTCAGAAGAAATAAATGACGTAAATAATAAAGATAAAGATGAAGCAGTAAAATCTATAAGAAAAAAATCTGATGGTTCCTATGAAATAACCGTGAGAAATAAAAAAGATGTTAGCATTATGAATCAAAACCTAGATGAGAACCCTTATCTACGTGATTTGATTGCTACTTACAAATCTAAAAAGGCTGAGGATAGTAGTTTCAGCTTAGATGGAATTAAACCAATTAATACCAATTCAGATGATAAAGAAAACAAAGACCTAGAGAAATTCTCTTCCCCAGAGGCTTTCAACTCTAATAACAATAAGTATGAAAATAATATAGAGAATCTAAAATTTAGAATTATTAGTCAATATCTACTCAGTAACCCAGACAGAGACGGTGAATATAAAAATAATTTAAGCCTAATGGAAAAACTAGCTAAAGGTAAAAATATAGATTTAGCTGAACTTAACCGTATTCGAGAACTAATGGGCTTAGAGAAAATTAAATAGCGAGATACCTATTTAAGGCTCTGTTAAGGGATTTTCTGTCAAATAGCTGGTTTTAGGGGCTATATATTAGCGTAGAAAATCATTCATGATAGAGGCGGGAAATTATGGTTACAACTCCAATAACTCAGAATTCTGGAATTAAAAAAAATATTTTTGAACAAGCTTTAGATAAAGCAAAAGAGGTAATTTCAAGTGAAAGAAAAAATAGTCCAGCAGAAGAAAAAAAAGTAGAACCCGCAAAAACACAAATTAAAAACCAAATTAAAACTGATAAAGCAGATGCTTACGTTTCTCCAGATAAAGCTGTACAAAAACCAAGTAGTGGTGAAGCTGCTGATGAAAATACAGTAAAAAAATTATGGAATAAGGCTGTTAATGTAATTCAAGAGGATGTAGTTGCCAATCCTCCCCTAATTACCCACCTAACGGCGCATT
>DAISHM010000297.1:0-2435 GCA_036822535.1 Candidatus Caenarcanales bacterium | reverse complement strand
ATAAAACGCCAGTCCCTGCCAGCAAAACTGCGTGAGAAAGGCTGTGTCTCGTGGTTAGTTTAACCCTTACCACTTTTCATTACTTTACAAATAAAGACCGTAGAACGAAATTTTTCCCAATCCATGAGGGCTTCTGTAAGAATCCTCGTGTCTCTCGCTGCGGGGTCTTTAGCGACTATGGCTCCCTGATTATTATGTGGATACCAGCCAAATCCCCAGCCCGTAGATGGTGCATTTTGAGCTTCACAGAGCCTGAGCTTAATGGAGGGAGAACTCAAGCCATCAAAATTTTATGCAAATATGACACTCATACCAAACTTAAAATAAAGGTGCTATAAACAGATTAGGATATAGCAAACTAGTTAATCTTAACAGATATATGAGTATAGTAACGGCACTTCATCACCTAACCCATTACAGCTACGATAAGTTAGTAAAATTAGGCATGCAGACTATCAGATTGCGTCCTGCACCTCATTCTCGCTCACATATACAGTCATATTCACTAAAAGTTAGTCCCGAAAAGCATTTTATTAATTGGCAGCAAGACCCTTTTGGGAATTATCTAGCGAGAATAGTATTCCCAGAAGCTACTAAGGAATTTAAAATAGAGGTAGATTTAATTACAGAAATTCGTGTTTTTAATCCGTTTGATTTTTTCTTAGAAGCTTATGCAGAGAAGTTTCCATTTAATTATACAGATGAGCTGAGAGAGGAATTGTCACCATATTTAGAAATAAAAGAGAAAACGCCTTTATTAGAAAGCTATGTAACAGAAATAAAAAAGGGTATCAGTGCAGAATTAAATACTATAGATTTTTTAGTAAATCTGAATAGCAATCTAAATCAAAAGCTTAAGTATTTAATTCGCTTAGAACCTGGTGTGCAGAGTTGTGAAGAGACTTTGAGCTTTAAAAGTGGCTCCTGTAGAGATATGGCTTGGTTACTATGTCAGACTCTTAGGCACTTAGGTCTAGCTAGTCGCTTCGCTTCTGGATATTTAATACAATTAAAGGCTGATGTTAAATCTTTGGACGGCCCTTCTGGTCCAGAGGCTGATTTCACTGATTTGCATGCTTGGACTGAGGTCTATTTACCTGGTGCGGGATGGATAGGTTTAGATCCTACATCTGGACTCTTTACCGGAGAGGGACATATACCACTTTGTTGTACTCCTAATCCCTCTAGTGCTGCTCCAGTTACTGGTCTAGTCGAGGTTTGTGATAGTACTCTGAGACATGAAATGACAGTAACTAGGATACATGAAGATCGTAGAGTTACTAAACCATATTTAGACCATGAATGGGAAGCGATAGACGCTCTTGGAAAACAGATAGATAAAGAGATGGTGAGTTTAGGCTTAGAGCTAACCATGGGTGGTGAACCGACTTTTATTTCTATAGATAATCGTTCTGGCTCTGAATGGAATTTTACCGCCCTGAGTGAAGAAAAGAAAAAGCTTGGAGAAGATTTATTACTAAATTTACGTGAGAGATTTAATCCTAATGCATTAGTGCAAATCAGCCAAGGGAAATGGTATCCTGGAGAGGTTTTACCACGCTGGGCTATGCATTGTTTTTGGCGAAAGGATTCTGAGCCTATTTGGCTTAATTCTTCTTTAATAAAGAAAGAGCTAACTAAAAAAAGTGGTTTCTCTGTCCAAGAAAAATTAAATTCATTCTTGAGATCTTTAACTAAAAAGCTTTCCATACCAGAGACTTATATCATTCCAGCCTACGAAGCTGATTCTGACTTGAACACAGCTGCTATAAGTGCTTTAGTATTGCCTTTACATTTCTCACCACCTAGGAAAAGGTGGATAAGTAATAAATGGGAATTTAAAGAAAAAAATTTAAAACTCTTTAAAGGTGACTCTCCAGCTGGTTTAAGGCTGACACTCTCTGAATAAGCTTATGTGGAAGCTGCTTATGGTGAATTTCTTCCAGAAAGAACTCCTTTTGAGCAGAATAGCAAACTCCCAAGTTATAAAGAGCTTAGAGAAAGTATTTCTAAGAGAGCTAAGAAAAAGCCAGACGATAAAGATTTTAGAGATGATCCTAAAGGTCTTATTCGCACGGCTCTAGTCATAGAAATTAGAGAAAATACCATATACGTCTTTCTACCACCGATTAACTTTATTGAAAATTTCTTAGATTTAATCACAGCTATAGAGCTTAGCTGTGAGGAGGAAAATATTTCCGTATCTTTAGAGGGCTATACGCCACCTAAAGATCTTAGAATCACTCATCTAAGTGTCACTCCAGACCCAGGTGTTCTAGAAGTAAATATACAGCCAGCTCATAATTGGGAAGAGTTAAAAGATATTACTTATACTATTTACGAAGAAGCTTATAAAACCCGTTTAGTGACTGAGTAATGCTTATTTTATGGTCGTATTGTAGGATCTGGTTGTGGTAATCATATAGTCTTAGTGG
>DAISHM010000296.1:0-2439 GCA_036822535.1 Candidatus Caenarcanales bacterium | reverse complement strand
CCTGATTACATTTTTCTTATCGGTGATAATGTTTATGCAGATTCGGAAAGTCTCAATCCAGAAACCTCTCCAGAAGAGCTAGAGAGACGCTATATAGTAACTAGAGAAAAACTAGCTCTGTTTCATAGTCCTAGATTAATTCCTATCCTAATGATCTGGGATGATCATGATTACGGTAAAAATAATGGTAATAAAAATTATAAATATAAAGAACAAAGCCTAAAAATTTTCAAGAATTTTACTCTTAATGAGAATCCAGAGATTAGTAAAAGTTCTTATGGAGCTGCTTTCCAGCTTAAGCTTAGAGGAAATCATTTTTTCTTTTTAGATAATCGTTTTTTTAGAGATGATAAATATCATTTCGGTAAAGCTCAGGAAACCTGGCTTTTTGAGAATATAAATAAAAATCCCATACTTATCTCTGGTGATCAGTTTTTTGGTTCTTATCATCCCTTTGAATCCTTTTCTAGAGAACATCCTCAAAATTTCAAAAATTTCATTAATCATCTAGAAAGAAAAGATATACAAGCCTTATTTATTAGTGGAGAAAGACACCTTTCTGAAGTGCAGCTTATCCCTTCAAATTAATTTAATTATATTGAAATTACTTCCTCACCACTACATAGCTATCTTGCTCATAATTTAAAACAGAAAAACCCTCACCGCATAAAAGCCCTAGAAGGTATTTATAATTTTTGTATTATAGATTTTAAAAGTAGCTGCGAGCCTAGCGAGCTAAAGTCTCAGAATAAATATTTAAAATCAAACTATACTGCAAGATTCTATAATCTTGATGGAGACTTAATTTATGCGTGGGATTTATCTAAACCTTTAGCAAAAAACAGCTCCGCAACGAAATTAAACATAGTACCTAACTGATGCACTACATCTTCTTTATTTTTATCCTTAATTAGATTAGCAGCACAGTCTATAGCAGAAGCTCCGATGTAAAGATTTCCAGAAAGATTCATATCCTTATTATCAGTAAGCTTACCTAGAATTACGTCACCACCTAATATTCCACCAGTGACATGTCTTAAGACTCCAGCTAAAACTTTTAAAGGCTTATTATCAGCAGAAACCATTCCTAGAACAGTACCCGCTAGTATAGACATAGCCCCCGGGACTAAAACCCTTTCTACATGTCCATTTTCAGGTGAAAGTTTTAAATATCCGAGTGGATCATCTTTCATATCCTTTAATATCACCTTAAAAGCCTTAGCGTACTCTTTAAAACTATGGAAAAATCCATCAAATTTATCTATGCCGATGGTCTTCTTCATCCCTGGATTAAGCTGATCAAAAGCAGTTTGAAAACCACCTAATTGCAGGAAATTACCTAATTTAGCTAGTTTAATTTGCAGAACTTTACCGACACCAGCGAGTAAAAGCATGGCATCTTTTTCATCCCAAGCCTGATGTAAAATTTTTGCAGCAAAACCCATAGCTTGAGCTTGAGTTAAATTTAAAGCAATTTTATCTAAAATACCTGTACTATGACTCTCTTCAGAGCCAGACTTAGTAGCTTTAATGATTTTAGAAATTAAGGATGGCATATTACCAAGTACCGCAGCAGCAGTCACAGCTTCCATCATTTTATCTAAACTTTTAGATAATCCTTTTTTCTCTTCAGGGACTAAACCTGCTTCCTTTGCCTCAAAAGAATGAATTGAAGCTATTTCAGTATTAGCGTTAGCTTCATTTTTACCATGTAAATCACGAAGATCAGAAGCTGCTAGAGGAACTTCAGTTTCCGTAGTTATATTTTTTTCTTTTTCTGTAATCGATGGCAAAACATGAGCAGCCGAGCTTTGCACTTGGTTTTTCTCTAGCAGAGGGGAGGAACTGACTTTAGTCAAAGTACACCATATTATATTTACAGATTTTTAAATAATAACATAAAATAAAAAAGCGATGCCTTGCTAATTCTAGACTTAGGCATCGCTCTCTGTATGTGTGTTTTGGGCGTTCAGGAAAATTTTCTTAATGATATTATGCCCATTTTAAAAGATTTCTAAACATTTTTTTAATAAATATTTTTTCAATAAATTTGAAGAAAAAGATTAAATTTTCTCCCAAAACAGCCGATAAATAAAGGCATATACGGGGGGGTATATGTTTTTTAAGAGGTTGTTTGTATTAACATTAATATTTTCTATTAGTGGCTTTTTTAATATTACATCAGCAAAAAAGACTATTCAGCAGGAATTCACTTGTGATGAGAGTTCTGAAAAGCCTATAGCAGATGGGGTCATTATTAAATTTAAAAATCAATATATTAATATCAATAGTGAAAGTGACTTAGAATTAGCGACTAAAAAGCTTTCTAAGAAAAAAGCTCTAAAAGTAAAAATACTTTTAGCACAAAGAGATGATCAAATAGCGGTAAAGATATCGAAACTATCTAATAAATAGAAGTTTAAGGCATTAGCTTGACTG
>DAISHM010000295.1:0-2440 GCA_036822535.1 Candidatus Caenarcanales bacterium | reverse complement strand
ATTAGCATAGACTCTTAAGGTGAGTTTGTAATATATTTAGCTTTTTTTGCTGAATTAAATCAATACTACCGTGCAGTAGAAATCAGTGATTTAGTTATAAGCCGCAGCGGAGAGAAAGCCTCTCTAGGAGAAGACCCTAGATTTGCAGTAAAAAGATCTAGAAATACTAAAACTAAAGATAAAAAATCACCGCTTTTAAGTGTTTCCTTTACTTTACAGTCCTACACAGCGATTTCAGCGGAGGATAAGCTATTGATGAAATCTGGGCTTGATTTACTTTAAGGACTGCTGCGGAACTCACCATACTGCTATTTGGTAAAATAAGCCTCTATGGAAAAAATCATTTCTCCTCGTGGCACTAAGGATATATTAGCCCCAGAATCTTTTCTCTGGCAGTTTATCGAAGCTAAAGCGATGGAAATCTTTAATCTAGCAGGGTTTGAAGAAATTCGCACGCCTATATTCGAGCATACTCAGCTGTTTTCTAGAGCAGTAGGTGAATCTAGCGACATAGTAAATAAAGAGATGTATACCTTTAGTGATCGCAGTGATAGATCGATTACGCTAAGACCAGAAGGCACAGCTGGAGTAGTCAGAGCCTATATCGAACATAGCATGGACAGAGCCTCACGCCCGCAAAAGCTTTGGTACAGAGGCCCAATGTTTCGCTATGAAAGACCGCAGACAGGTCGCTACAGACAGTTTCATCAGATCGGTATCGAAGCCATAGGCTCAGAATCACCTTATCTCGATTTAGAACTAATTAAACTCGCTTATGATTTTTTATCTAGCTTAGGACTAGAGAATTTAAGCCTAGCTATAAACTCTATCGGTAATGCTCAATCCCGTGAGGCTTATAAAAAAGAGTTACTTTCTTTTCTCTCAGAACATCAGGATCATATCTGCGAAGATTGTAAACGTAGAATGACACAGAACCCACTTAGGGTACTAGATTGTAAAGTACCAGAAGACCAAAAGCTCTATGAGAATGCACCAGCCATAGACAGCTCACTAGACGAGGATTCCCGCTTAGTGTTCCAGAAAATAAAAGATGGACTAGAAGCTCTGAAAATTAATTACATTGTCGACCCTAGCCTAGTAAGGGGCTTAGACTATTATAGTCACTGTGTTTTCGAGTTTAAGACAGATGATAAGGTCTTAGGTCAGCAGGGTACTGTACTCGCAGGCGGCCGTTATGATAATTTAGTCAGCGACTTAGGTGCATCTTCAGCCAGTCCAGCTGTAGGCTGGGCTCTAGGTGTAGAGCGCATAGCTTTCTTACTTTCTTCTCAGCTAGACTTTTCTAAACGCAAGAAAATTTTTATAGTTTCTGATTTAGCTATCGAAGCAGCGAAATTAGCTTTACGTTTACGTAAAGACACTAATATTATTACAGAATATGATTTTGATTCAGCAAAAATCGGTAAGCAGCTAGAGAAAGCAGAGAAACGTGCTGCTAGCTTTGCTATCTTTTATCTGGAAGATGAGCGTCAGTCATCTAAATTTACACTTAAAAATTTAGATTTAGAAAAAGGGCATCCAGATAAAGATAAAGAATTTAACTCATACGAAGAGCTAATTCTATTTCTAAATGAGGAAAATTTAGCTAAAGCGGGTAATAATAATTAATGAAGGGTTATTTCAGGTAAATTTTAAAAAGTGATGTCCAAGCTTAATTTTACAGAAAAACTACTGTGTGCTTTATGTTACATGGGTTCTTTTGTTAGCATAGTCGCTTGGTTTCCACTGCTCTGGTTAGTAATTAGTAATCTTAGAAAGGTTTACATTAAAGAATTTGTAAGATATCACTGCTACCAAGCCATTCTTTTTAATATGCTCGCTTATTTTCTACCTGATTTATTTAATTTATTGACCAGTTTTATCTGTAATTTACTAAGCTTAATGGTAATCTTTGATGGCACTATAGCAATGATAGGCTCTCTGAAAGCTTGGATTCTGACTACTTATCATCTACTGCTACAATTCATTTCAGCTTACGCCATAATCTGGACTCTAAGAGGGAAATATACTTATCTACCACCTATATCACAGGCTGTGAATTCAATTTTAAGGTAATTTACAAAGAATAAACCCTAGTCAGCTCTCTTAAAATAATGATAAACAGCAGGTATCACTGAAATTACTACTATTAAAGCTACTATAGGTAATAAATAATGCTCTGCATCTGGAATAATTTTCCCTAAATAATAACCAGCAGCTGTCACACCTACCCCCCAAAGCAAGCCACCAAGAAGGTTATAACGTAAAAAAGTCTTATAATCCATTTCAGCGATCCCTGCGATAATCGGTGCAAAGGTTCTAATAATCGGTATAAATCTCGCTAAGACTATGGTTTTTGCACCATGCTTTTTATAAAACTCTTCTGTCTTAATTAGATTTTCTTTTTTAAATTAGAATGAGTCTTCTTTCTGAAAGAGCT
>DAISHM010000294.1:0-2441 GCA_036822535.1 Candidatus Caenarcanales bacterium | reverse complement strand
TTAAAAGCATAGAACTCACTTCCTCTGGAGCTAGCATTATATAATCCTGCTTAAATCTCACTAAGCCAGAACTATTCTTCACTAATGCTCTAAATTCATCTATGCTTAAACGCTGCTCACCTAAAGCTATTTCATAAGAAAATTCTAAAATATCTTCTACGGAAAAGGCATCCCGAGCAGCAGTTCTATCTGTTTTCAAATTCACTACTAGCTTAGGTCTGAGAATTTTCTCTAATGATTTAGGTAAAATCACGTTTACGCCAAGTATATTTAAAATCTTCTTAGAACTGATTAATATCTCACTAATCTTCTCCATGTTTAGTACTGGGGCAGCTTTAGCCTCAGTAGCAATAATTTGTTTAATATCTGGAACATATTCCTGTATTAGATTTAGCTGTAGATATATTTTAGGCAGAACTGTAAAAGCTAGATTCTGTTTAGTTTTATCATCGATCACAGTTCTTAAAGGAATAATACTATCTGGGGAATTATCATTATCAATTAAATCGACATAAAGATGACAGCCCTCTTCTGGGGCTTCTTCTAAGCGTAATAAAGGCTTAAGTATGTAGCTCTGTATATGTAATTTCGCAAGCCAGCTATTAAGGTTACGAGAAATAGCCACCGCTTCAGTATTATCTAGCTCAAACTCAGTGTAGGAAAGGAAGCTATACTTTAAATCACTAGGTGGGAAATTTTTTAATTTTAGATTTAGATTTTTTATTAATTTAGTGACTAAAAAACTTAATAGCTCATTTACATTTATTGATTTTAAAAAATTATCTTGAGGTTCCCCTATAGAAGTCACATCCCTGAATTTGATTAAATCATCAGGGTATAAATTCCTTAAAATTTTTAAACGCTCACTGAGTGAAGCATTGCTAAATAAAGGTACATAACGTATTTGAAAAGCTTTTCTACGATGGAATAGTAATTCTGCTGAATAAAGCCCCTCTTTAATAATCAGTACAGCAGTCTGTAATAAAAGTAGAGTAAAAGCTAGACGAGCTGAAAGTAGATTCAGATCTTGATTTAAAGAATAGTTAAATAAAAGATCCTCTAGCTCTATAGAAAAACTAAAAAGATCCTCATAGCTAGTAGCTTTTAGGTTAAGCTCTATAAACATATCCTCTGCTAGTGCATAAGTAGCTGTCTTACGTTTAGGCTTCTTACGAGGCTGATAAAGTGAATCTACTTTTATGGAAAGCTCTGTGTATAAGCTTTCTATAAATTGCTTAAAATTAAAATTTTCGCTAAAAGAAGGACTATCACTGAGTAATTTTAGCCATGCCCTGTAATCGAATTTTAAATTACTTAGGGCTTGATTATAATCTCTTAAAAACTCTCTAGCTGATAAAACTGAAGTATCTAAGTCATCATCAGCGACTAGCTTATCAATTAATTTACTAAGACTTTTATCAGTGAAATCATCTTCTAAAGCGATTACTGAATCTGGAACGCCTCTTAATTTCAGGTACAGTAGAGGATCTTTATCTATCTGCTCTGTTACGAAATAGAGCAGGGCAGCTTTATGCTCACAGAAAATCATCGCCTCCTCGCAGGTACAGCGGGTTTTTAATTCATCTAAACTCGCTGGTATCAAATTTATATTATGCTCAGCTAATTCTTCATTCAGTAAACTAGGAAGCTTTCCTAAAGCGAGCTCTGCTCGAATTAAGCTACTGGATTTTAAAATCTCTTCTATAATCTTAATTTCCTCATCAGAAAATGGCTCAAAAGCGAGTTCTATTCTAAGATATTTTTTCGCTGGACCTAGAATTCTAGCTAGCACTCTAGATTGACGATAATCGACACCTAAAACTTTAGCTAAATTTACATAAGCCTTAGCAGCTCTATGCCTCTCTTCATCAATATCTCCAGCTAAAGACAGCCACTCACGAGCCCACCAAGAACTAGCGGAGATTTTTTTACTGGCATGTCTTTTTTCTAAATAAACCATGTGTTTATGCCGTAAATTCCTCTATGCTTCTTACAAAGATTTTTTTATCTAGCTGATATGAGTCTTTATTCGGATGTACTATAGACAGAGAATCTAAATCTAGATGCTGCATTGCAGATAGCATTGATGGAGTAAGTTTAGGTTTATCAGCAAACTTAAATTCAATACCATGAAATTTAGAATTTTTCATATATAAAAAATCTATTTCTGCCCCAGAATGTAAGCCCCAATAGTAAACCTCATCTGATTCTAAGCCCATAAAATCTATTATTTGTTCCATCGCATAGCCTTCCCACGAAGCACCCAATTTAGGATGACCAATAAGATCATTATAATTAGTTAAACCTAAGAGTGAATGTAAAATTCCAGAATCACGGATATATATTTTAGGTGATTTTTTTACCCGCTTAGAGATATTGATAAGCCATGGCTCTAAGACTCTAAGCATTTAGGTTCCAGCTAAAATATCAGTATATTTTTT
>DAISHM010000293.1:0-2473 GCA_036822535.1 Candidatus Caenarcanales bacterium | reverse complement strand
CGTATTTCTTTTAATTTTTCTGGGTTATCTTTATAACGCTCTTCTTTTTTCTTTAGCTCTTCCTGAAGCTGTTTTAGCTTAGGCTGAACTACTTGCATTTTTTTAGTACTCTTAATCTGTTTAAAAGTAAGTGGTGTAAGAATTAGTTTAACTATCGCAGTTAAAGCTACTATAGACCATCCTAGGCTATTTAGACCTATAGATTAAAGCAGATTATGAAGTTCATTCAAAAACGGAATGAATATAGAGTAGGTTATTACAGAGATGTCCATTAGAGATTTACTTTAACTAAGCTAGTATAGCTAATTCCTGCTTAACTAAATCGATAATTTCATAAGGAGTATCAGCTACTTTTACATTCGCTGCGCTAAAAGCTTCACGCTTAGATTTAGCAGTACCCTTATTACCAGCGATGATAGCACCAGCATGACCCATTCTTTTACCTTCTGGAGCGGTAATCCCTGCTACATAACCGATAACTGGCTTTTTCACATTAGATTTAATGTATTCAGCAGCCTCTTCTTCAGCAGAACCACCGATTTCGCCTACTAAAATAATCATTTCAGTCTCTGGGTCATTTTCGAATAATTCTAGAGATTTGATTTGATCTATGCCGATAATCGGATCTCCACCGATACCGATCGCTGTAGAAATCCCTATGTCAGCTTGTTTTAGACCTAAACCAATTTCGTAAGTTAAAGTACCAGATCTAGAAATCAATCCTACTTTACCACGCTTATAAATAGACCCTGGGTGTATACCTACTAGGCATTCATCTGGAGTGATGATACCAGGACAGTTTGGACCATTTACTAGAGTTCCATTTGCTCTAGCAGCAGCATGTAATTTAACAGCATCCTGTGGAGGTAAGCCTTCTGTAATTACTGATATTAAAGGAACACCAGCTTCGATAGCTTCTAATGCAGCATCTAGAGCGAAGTATGGAGGAACGAAAATTACAGAGCAGTCTACTCTGCTATGTCTAGTCGCTTCATAAACTGTGTCAAATACAGGTATACCTTCGAAATCAGTGCCACCTTTACCAGGAGTTACTCCTGCTACTATCTTAGTGCCGTAAGCTTTCATTAGGCGAGCATGAGTCCCACCCATAGTTCCAGTAATACCTTGAACTATTACATTAGTATTTTTATTAATTAGTACTGCCATATTATATCCTCAAATCTTTATCTAATCTAACTAGTAGCCTGTTAAGCTTTAGCCGCTAAGCTCACAGCTTCTTCTACAGCTTTTTCTAAAACATTAGTCATCGGAATACCAGCTTTATCCATAATTAACTTAGCTTTATCCTCGTTATTACCGACTAATCTAACTACCATTTTTGCATCTGGTCTGATCTCTTTATAGTAAGCTAAGGCTGCCGCCACTTCGTCGCAGGCGGTGATTCCACCTAATATATTAACTAAAAGTACTTTTACATCATCACTAGAAGAAACTAAATCTAAAGCTCTTTTCACGTGATCTTTATTAGCACCACCACCGACATCTAGGAAATTAGAAGGTTTACCACCTTTATGTAAAACTAGATCCATAGTCGCCATAGTAAGACCAGCACCGTTACACAGTATACCTATATTACCTTCTAGTTCTACTATGTTAAGACCACACATTTTACCTCTAAATTCTCTGTCTCCTAAATCTGATAAGTGATTCACTAATTGACCAGCGAAGCGAGGGTGTCTACCTGTAGCATCTTCATTTAGAGTGACTTTTCCATCTAGGGCGATAAATTTATCATCACCGTCAATGATCAGAGGGTTGATTTCAGCTAAATCACAGTCGTATTTAGACCAGACTTGCCACAGTTTATCGACTATCGCTGAGAACTTAATTAATTGAGTTCCGGATAAACCTATTTTCGCTCCTAGTTCTCTGGATAAAAAGCTAGAGTAATTAGCAGCAGGTACTGGAACTATCTGAATATTCTCAGAAGATTCAATCTCTATACCGCCTTCTGCTGAAGCCATTAAAATAGGCCCTTTAAATGCTCTGTCTATGAGTATTGCTAAATAAATTTCTTTCTTAATAGTTACTTTAGGCTCTACTAAAATTGTTTTAGGTAGTTCACCTTTAATCGGTAACTTAAATATAGCCTGTGCCTTTTGGTAAGCATCTTCCTGATTATCAGCAAATTTAATACCACCAGCTTTTCCTCTACCTCCAGATAGTACCTGTGTCTTTAAGGTTCTAGGGAAAGCTTTAGCTGGTATAGAGAATACCTCCTCTGCACATTTAATAGTCTGTCCCTGAGGGGTTTCTATGCCTGCTTCTCTAAAAAGTTCTTTTGCTTCAAATTCAAATAATCTCACGGTTAAATTCCTTCTTCAGGGTAACATTGTATACCAAAAACGGGGCTTATCTAGAAAAATAGTTTGCAAATTATCTAGTGTGGAATAAAATCTATATATGGTAATTGATTTTGAGCTAAATGATACGCAGAAAGAGCTGCAAAAAT
>DAISHM010000292.1:504-2476 GCA_036822535.1 Candidatus Caenarcanales bacterium | reverse complement strand
TTATAATAGAAGTAAGATTCACCGAAGCTAGCCCATTAGTCCTTAGACTTAGAAACAGATCGGGCTATATTTACTATCTCAGTAAGAGTCTGAGTCTAGCTCTCAGTAATGATATATTTCTTAATCTTGTTAACTCTGAAGGGATAGATCAAAACTGGGTTATGTTACTAGTCAGGAAAGATATTACAAACACCTGTCTATAATTGGGGGTTACCAAATACAGCATTTTTTCTTAGATAGAAATTTAATCAATCATGGCTTAATTACTAGATTACAGATTTCACTTTAGATGACTGCTACTGGCAATTCTATATTAAAAGCCTTTTTAAATTTCGCGATAGTAAGTGTATCTACGGCATTACCATTAGGTTTCATTAAATAAGCCTTACCATTCATTACTTCTTGTACTAAAAGCATGTCTACTCTTGGCTTATCAGCCTCAAAGAAAGATATTTTCCCCGCAGCTCTATACTTCTCTAAATCTAATTTCTCTGGTAGTAAAAACTCATTACCATCTGTTTCAGTAAGGAAATAAGTAAAAGAAAGCATTCCTAGATTACTGTTTACTGGCTCACCACTTTTCATAATCAATTTATCTTCTAATTGATTGAACTTCGCGAAATGCTCGCTTTGCACGAAATAACTATTCTCCCAGAGCTCGGGGTCAGTGGCACCATCTAAAAAGGTAAGCTTAAGACTGCCATCTAGCTGACGATCTAAAGCTGCGACCACTCTATCACCATTCTCTGGGTCTACTAAAGCATAGCCAATAAAGTTACCTTTAGAGTCATTATGCTGGAATAATTGATAGCGCGAGTTCATATTTTAAGAAATTTCTGATGGATTTGGAAGATTATTCAAGATGGTTAAACCCTTATCACCAGCACCTATTAAGGCATTACTAATTTCAAGAGCGATTTCTCGATTCATTTTTATTTGAGTAAGAGTACTGGTTTCACCATTGTTCTCTCTAATATTAGTGGGGGTTACAGTGAGATTCGAAGTAAGCTTCGGCTGATCAAGATCTTCTTCAGCCCCAACATCACCCCATGCATCAGCAACTTTGTTCTTATCCTTTAAAGCTTTAGTATCTGTTGAGGAAGGCTCAGAGGAAATAATCACCTGATCTCCAGTATCTCTTACTGGATTTGTACTAACATTAGTGTCTATAGTAGTAGAATCCCCAATACCTGATCCTACTTGATTATTATTCTTAGAAATCTTTGGCTGATTTACTGGAACAGGAACACGATCGCCGAAACCGCCTATATTACCTACCATCTCTTCTATCTACCTCTTTAGTTTTAGTACTTTTTCTAAATTAAGAATTAGTAAAGTAAACTAATATATTTCATCCACAAACTAGGGAATCTTAGATCAAGGAATCAGACTAATTTTAAAATGACTTAGATATTTTAAACTAAGCCTAATAATCTGCCGTTAGAGCTAAAAAGAAACAGGGATTATTTTATCTAGAGAATTATTTAGAAGGGATAATTATCGTGGAAAAAGAAGAAGCTCTTAAATTCTTAAATGAGTTTAGGGATGAATTAATTGAATTTAAAAAAATTCTACTTAGCTCGAAGCACCCGACTATCTCTAAAATCGCTTCTAATCATGAACTCATAAATGAAATCAGATTTAAATTACAAAGCATGCATGCTGAGTTAAAAACGGTCTGTTTTGAATTTGGCGATAAACCAAGTATAGAACACGGTATGCCCGCCTCTATCTATGATGCCTACGAAGCTGCCCTAGAAGACAATAATGGTATATTATTTAAGACACTACCAGCGCTCGAGCTGATTACAAAAGATCTAATTAAAGTTAGAAAAAAACTTCTACTCGTAGATAAAGCCTCTTTTCATGAATTTTTTAATTCAGAAGCTCCTCCACCTAAAGCTAAATCAGTTAGTCTTGCTGAAATGTTTAGATTATCTTTTCTCTGGTTTTCCAAATGCTTTAATCTACC
>DAISHM010000292.1:0-494 GCA_036822535.1 Candidatus Caenarcanales bacterium | reverse complement strand
ATTTAATTGGCTCTGTAACTTTATTCTAAAGCACACTGTAAGCTGCTTAGTTTTATCCGCTTTAATACTCGTTTTAATTTCGTTTATCGTATGATTATATCTAAATGTCTATAGAAAATTTTTTAGCGACTATTAAAGCTTTGAGAGATCCAGTCAGCGGCTGCCCTTGGAATAGAGAGCAGACCCATAGTTCATTAAAGCGATATTTACTGGAAGAGCTTTATGAGTGTATGGAAGCTATAGATTTAGTTTCTGGAGAAGAGAGCGCTATTCGAGTTCAAAGTGAGAAGCAGTCTGCTGATGAGATGTTAAAAGAAGAGCTTGGTGACGTACTATTACAGGTAGTCTTACATGCACAAATCGCAGCCGAGCGTGGGGCTTTTAATTTTTCTGATGTCGTTAATTCGGTAAATGAAAAGATGATTAGAAGACACCCTCATGTGTTTAAAGATTTAGAAGCGAAAGACTCTAGTGAAGTAGATCAGCATTGGGAT
>DAISHM010000291.1:0-2481 GCA_036822535.1 Candidatus Caenarcanales bacterium | reverse complement strand
AGACCAGTAGTCATTTTTGGTGATAAAGATCTAGCCCAGAATTTTTAAATATAAATGGGAAGTTTTTCAGATAAAACTGTAATTCTATTTTCTGGCGGTCAAGACAGTACTACCTGCCTTTATTGGACTTTAGAAAATCTATATCCAGGGCTTAAGAGAGAATCTAGGAAAGAGTTTATTAAGTTAGTCTCCTTTGATTACGGTCAGAGACACAGTATAGAATTAGCAGCAGCTGAAAAAATTGCTGAAATGGCATCTTTAGAGTTGAAGATTATTAATGTGCGTCATGCACTAGGTATGAATAGTTCACTTACCAGTAAAGATCAGCTTCTTACCACACACGATGACTTAGAAAGTTTCTCGAAGGATGAAATACCCAGTACTTTTGTACCAGCTAGAAATATGTTTTTTCTGACTTTAGCTGCTAGTTTAGCTTATGAATGGGGAGCTGTAAATATAGTTACTGGTGTCTGTGAGACTGACTATGCTGGTTACTATGATTGTCGTCAGAGCTTTATTAAATCTATGGAGGCGACTATAAATCTTGCATTGTTTGGCATCACTCTTGCTGAACGAACAGATTCCACGGCGGGGATTAGTATACACACACCTTTAATGCATTTAAATAAAGCTGATACCGTTAAGCTCGCTGCTGAATTGGGGGATGAATGTCTAAGTGCATTAGCTTATTCACATACTTGTTATAGTGGGGTATTTCCTCCTTGTAATAAATGCCATTCTTGCCATCTGCGTGCAAGAGGCTTTAGAGAAGCTGGGGTTGAAGACCCTCTGCTGAAGAGGGCTTTGACTTAGTTAGATAAACTGAGGTATCATTCATGAATTCAATTCTAATTAATAAATCTTTAGATGAAGTGCAGATCTTTGAGACAGTTCAAGGGGAAGCGACTTTTATTGGAGTGCCTAGCTTTTTTATTCGTTTGCAAGGCTGTTCAGTGAGATGCTTTTTCTGTGATGAGAAAAAGACTTGGTCTTTAGATAGTAGATTAGGAGCGAATTTCACTTATGAAGCAGTTCTGGATTGTTTGCTGAATTTAAATCCTAATCTTAAAAGGGTAGTAATTACAGGTGGTGAGCCTACTGAACAGGATGTTTTACCTTTTATAAAGTTTTTAAATGCTTCAGGGTATTCAGTAGCTATGGAATCTGCGATGTCTGGTACTTATGCTGAAAGTGTTTTGGATTTTATTGAAGCGCAGGATGCTTTTAGGAAAGCTGCTTTAAATTTAAATAGAGAATCTCAGAATTCTATTCCTTTTTGGCTAACTTTTAGCCCTAAAGAGATATATTCTGAAAATGGTAAAGCATCATCCCTAAGAGCTTTTCATTTAGCTCACGAAATAAAATTTGTTATAGCTGATCTCCAGGCTGTAGATTATTTAGAACAGATTATAATACCAGAATCATTAAAGGCTCCTAAGCCTATTTTTTTAGTTCCAGACTGGAACAATAAAGAAAAAAATCAGACTTATATTTTAAGCCTCTTAAAAAAGTATCCTGATCTTTTACGTTTAGGAATACAGGCTCATAAATACTGGAATTTAGCTTAGAATTGGAATGCAGAGGCAATTTATTGATATATAATGGAGTTCATATGCTTAAGTCATCTCAGGTATTTTTTTTAGCCTTATCTATATTTTCTGCTTCGCTCAATCCTCTATTAGTCAATGCTGAAGCGATTATTGATATGTCAGATATGAGCGTTAAAATAAAAGATGCTACTAAAGTTAATTTGGATGATTTTGAGGCGGTTACCAATG
This sequence comes from Candidatus Caenarcanales bacterium, assembly GCA_036822535.1. Taxonomy (GTDB): domain Bacteria; phylum Cyanobacteriota; class Vampirovibrionia; order LMEP-6097; family LMEP-6097; genus LMEP-6097. Next base: position 703 of record DAISHM010000291.1, on the reverse strand, counting down.
AACCAGTCGAGTTTAATAATCTTTCTGATTTTGCAGCAGCGCCATTTAAGCTAAATACTGCTACTGGACAGATTCCTGTACAGGCACGCCTAAGAATTATAGTAGAGACCCCTTTAACTGCAAAAAAATCTAATCTAGGAGATGATTTTCAGGCTAGAGTCTTAGAAGATTTTTATCTTACTGGCGATTATAAAAAATTAATAGTTCCTAAATCCTCATGGATTCGAGGTAAAGTCTCAGATATAAAAAGACCACGTTTTTTAAGTAAATCTGGGATTCTAGAAATTAGTTTAGATTCTTTAGTTACGCCACAAGGGGATTATGTACCCTTAGATGCTAGATTAACTTTTGTTGAGGGGATAGTAAATAAAGAAGGGCTTTTAGATCCTCAGACGGGTTTTTCTGATAAGGCTATAGAACCGACTCAGTCACTTCTAAGTACTAAGACGGGAAAAGTAGTCTCTGTAGCTACTTTAGGCTTACCTGTCGCAGGCTCATTACTAGGTGGTAGCGTAATCGCTCTTTTCTCAAAAGGGGATTCGGCTTCTATTGATAAAGGGCAAGAATTGCAAATTATGATTACTCGTAATGTAGATTTAGCTTTATAAAACTGCCCCAAATAAATTCTCCTAATTACCAGAACCATCCCCCAGAACCATCCCCCAGAGCCAAAGCTAAGAATTTAGCCTAAACCAGATTCTTC
>DAISHM010000290.1:0-2483 GCA_036822535.1 Candidatus Caenarcanales bacterium | reverse complement strand
CAGCACTTTATTTCAGATTTTATATCTACTTTTATTCCTAGTAGTATAGATCCAGCTATATTGATGAAGAATATTAGTCAGATTAAAGAGCTGAGTTTGATTGAGCTTGCAGCTTATATAGAGAAAAATAAAACAAAGCTAAGAGAAAAAGGTGAATTGAATTCGGCTTTGACTAGTTTTTATAATAAAATAGCTTATCCACTTTCTTGCATTTTGCTTGCTGTGATTGGTGCTTGCTTAGGTATCACACGTAGACGTAAAGTTATTAACTGGGGCTATTTAGCTTTAGGACTAGTGGTCTTTTTGTTTTATGTTTTGCAGACGGTTTTTGATGGTATGGGGGACTCTGGCACCTTAGCGCCAGCGATAGCGGTTTTCGTACCTAATATAATTTTTATGGTGATTGCTTTAGGGACTTTCCTTTATCGTGCAGAGAATTAAAAATCTAGCTCCAATTTTTCTAATCTTAATTTCTTTTTTTGTATTAAGGCTGCTTCTGCCTCATTCTTTAAATAACGATGAAGCAGAGCAGGTCTTAGCCGCTCAGGAATTTGTTTTAGGCTATCCAAAACAGCCTCCTCTTTATAGCTGGTTAGTAAGGTCTATTACCATAGTACTCGGCTATGATTTAGCGAATATTTATATATTAAATGGTTTGAAGTTTTTCTTTTTTGCTGTTTTTATATATTTTTTGTATCTCTCTGCTGAATTGATTTTTACTGATGAATTTTATCAAGGGCGTTCAACCGAACGAATAAGTTTAAGCTGCAATCCTGCTTTTCTTATTCTGAGTGGGATTCTACTCTTTATTAGTTATTTTTATGATTTTATGCGAGATTTAACGCATAGTATTCTAGCTGCAATGTTCTCTAGCGTTGCTTTTTATGTATATTTGAAACTCTGGTTAAAGCCAAATCTTTTTAAATACATAGTTCTAGGGATTGTATTTGGTTTAGGAATGCTCTCTAAGTATAATTTTATTTTTTTTGCTCTAAGTATGGTCGCTGCTAGTCTAGTTGAGCGTAAGGCTTTTCAGCTTCTTTTCAATTGGCGCAGCTTACTTAGTTTAATTAGCTGTATTTTAGTGTTTAGCCAAAATCTCTTTTATTTAGCTGAAATGAAATTAAGTGCAGTAAATTATGCTCTAGAACGCAGTGCTATTGCAAATACTACGCTAACACAGTTTACTTGGTGGAATTTACTAAAATTACCCTTAATGGCTTTCTATGAAATCATCATGGTCATTAGCATTTTAATTTTAATTTTCTATCCCGTAATTAAATGGGAAAGGGTAAGGAACTATTTTTTTACTGATGACCTTTTAGTAACTGCTAAGCTACGTCGCTATATTTTTTTCCTAGGTTTATTTAGTATACTAATCCCCTTACTGATTATGTTTGCGACAGCTGCTACGAAGTTCTACGCCAAATGGCTTTCAGTGAGTAGCTTCCTGGTGGTATTTTCATTTTTTACTTTAATCGATTTTAAACTTTTACTTACACGTACAGATTTTCAAATTAGGAAATTTGTACTTTATCTTATAGTCATAGGCTGCTTTATAGCATCAGCTTTAGTCTTTATAATTGCAGGTTTCTATCCAGATTTAATTGGTAGGGTGGCTAAGACCCAGTATCCATATGTAAATATCGCAAAACTCCTAAGGGAAAAGTACCCAGCTAAAGTTTACTTTACCGCTAATAATGATCCTGTGCTAGAAGCTAATCTAATATTGGCTTTCATAAAAGATAATGAAAAAACAGAAATCAAAGCTTCGCGAGATGTCAGTCCTGGTATTTATGTTTGGGATGCTAAACTCTATGGTCATAATCCACAAAAAGTTTTTTTGAAAAATAATAAAAGAAATTTAGAGACTGTCTCACAAGCTATAGCAGGATTCCCGCTAGATTTAAAATCGTTATCGTGTAAGGTTTATAAGCTAAATTATATTTATTCTAGAAAACAGTATTATGAATTGGGGGTTTGTGAAATCCCCTCTTTAGAATGAAAATAGAGAGAAAATTAAGATAAAGAATAGAAATGTAGTAGACTGATATCCATAAAGAGATTAAATGTTTTACTGCTAGTGCTTTGTTTACAAGCGACTTTGTTTTTGCCTTTGATCGCAAAAGTCTCTGTTTATACTTCAGGTACTAGTAATGGTGAGGATTTATCTTCAGCTAAAGGCCCTAAAGGTCTTAATAAGCCAGTTCTAACATCATCTAAGGGTGGTAGTATAGTTAGTGCTGCTGCTAGATCTAGTTTTACTAAAACTAAAATCACTCATGGTAATAAAGTAGTTTCTGCGGGAACTGCTGGGGATGCAGATTTAACGCATGTAAACGCTGACTCAGTTTTTGCAGGAACGGCGACATTTACTTCTAATGATGGTAATCCAGTAGATAATTTCACTATTGATATTGGTTTAAGCGGATCTTTAAAATGTAAAACTCCAGATCCAAATATCCCAGCATTCTTTTCTTTAA
>DAISHM010000289.1:0-2486 GCA_036822535.1 Candidatus Caenarcanales bacterium | reverse complement strand
AGCTTCCTCTGAATACTAAAGATGCAGTAGCTTACGATTTTTCTTTAAATATTCAAAGAGAAATTGCGATAAGTAAAGGAGATGCAAATATCCAAAAATCTATCGAAAATATCCAAAAAGTAGAAGTCAATTATATGACGGTTCAAAGACAGATTGATGGTTATTTACCGCTAAATCTATCAAGCTCACGACCTGATGCTTTAGATAGTAAATTAGATCATTATGCTTTAGAGTCAAAGCAAAAAAATATCCATGATTTAAGAATTTTATTTGACCAAAATGTCAAGCCTGCTTTAAATAGAGAGGGCTTGGCTGCTCCGATTATAGACATGTACCAGGCTCTAATAGATGAGAGATCTTCTGATTTTAAAGGCATTTATTCCAGCTTAAAAATAGAAGGGTTGAGTGATTTAAGTGCTAAGTCTCAATATGTTTTAGGTCAAATCCAGTATATAGATCAACAAATGAATAAATATGAAGCAGCATTGACAGGAGAAGCTGGGGGTTTTAATTTTACTTCTACTGCCACTCAGTTAATCAAGGAAAAAGCCTTTAGATTAAATACGCCTCAATATATGATGGATAGCTCTTCTGTATTGATTCGTGCGAGTACTGCTTCTCCGAATTTAACTAATATGAATAATCAGATCACTAGTTCTATTTCACCTCAGTCACCTGCTAAAGATATGTCAAACGAAGAGCTTAAGTTTTGGCAGACTGAGCTTCAGACTCAAAGTTTCCTAAATTCTTCTGATCCAGAAAAATTGACAGCACTTAAGATTTTAAATAGTGTGATTCAGTCTAAGCTAGATGCCGGAAATTCTCATGATGGATTATTAACTGTTAATGAAGCGTCTCAGAGAGTAATATGGAGAAGTTTAGATGAGAATCCTGCGTTGAAATTCTTGGTCAGTACATACTCTGAGACAATTAAGGTGAATTATAATCGAATGTACTCTTTTCTGGGTTTGAGCTCTAAGTTTCAGATGGATGATGTGATTACAGGTGAGGATAAGCAGATACCAGTTAGTGAAAGGAGGATTATGTGAGTGCAGATTATGTCTTATTAAAGCAAACTTTAATTGCTCATTTGCAATCAGCAGATGAAGAAATTAGTTTCGAGACTAAGATCTTGGTAGAAGATTTTTTGGAGAAAGACTGTGTGACCGAGAATCATTTTAATCAATTCCCTGAGTTTGCTGAAGCTACGAAATATATTCAGGACTTATTTGCTGAGAGAGATTTAAACTATTTAGAGTTAAAGGCTTTGCAGATTTGTACTGATTTATTAACGGGTTTATCCTTACAAGCTTTTTTGAAAAATTTTAAGGAGCGTTTTGAAACTATTACTATATTAGAAAACTTGATTAGTTTAGAGCAAATTTTACTTAATAGATTTTCTAGTTATAGAGCTATTTTAAAACTAGAAAAATTGTGTTATGCATTGCCGTTGAGACAGATAGTTTGAATATATGTAGTAAATCTTGAAGTTTAATTTAATCCCATTTTATATTGGCTATCAAAAATTAGTCTTGTAACTCTATTTATAGAGTAAGGCTGTTTATTTTCTAATAGTCAATAAGGGGATTAGATATGAAGATACCTGGTGCTAGGAATTTAGGTAAAGCAGTAAAAACTATAAAAAATCTACCTGGTAATCTTTATGGTGCAGTAGGGTCTGGTGCCCAAGGTCTTTCTAATGCCGTCAAATCAGGAAAAGAGCATCTAAGTGAGGCGTGGCAAAATCATCAAGAAGAATCCTTCCTTGAACCTTTGTTTGGGAAAAAAGATTCAGATAATAGAGATAATGATGGAGATTTGGTTCTAAAACCTGGTTTTGTAGTTTTTAAGAGAGATTTTTTAGATTTATTGGATAATTTGCTCACTGGTAGAGCTAATACTGCATATTTGTTTGATGCTATGAAGCAAACTGTGAAGACATCTCCAGGATTGGGCTTGAATGCTTCTAAGGGAGAAGCTCTCAATGCTGCATACCAAGAGTTAGATGCTTATGATCTATATGTCGATATTATAAATCAAGCATTGATTAGTTCTAAAAATCAGACGTTGGCTAATAAAGTTTTAGAAACTAAGGATCTCTTAGCTAGTAAGAGAGAGAATTTAGAGAAGATTTTTTTGAAAACATCTAATAATGAATCTCATACTGATCCCAAGCTAGGTTCTCAAATTCAAGCAATGAGTCAGTCTCTTCTGCTTAGTCATGAACCTAGTTTAGTTATAGATTCAGAAGATACATGGAAAGCCTTGTGTCATATTTCTAGAATGGATGAAAATTCTCAGGGAAGAGAGTGTTTGTTAGGTAAAAAATTGATTATAGATCTAGTAAATGTACCAGATTTAGGGAGCCTAAATTTGAACAAATTTAATATGTCCGCTCTAAATTTGGTTTTCAGAGTGCCTGCTCAAAAGGAAAACGATTTTACGAGAAAAATTCAGGAAGCTGTTCGCACTCAAAGTAATGAAAT
>DAISHM010000288.1:0-2507 GCA_036822535.1 Candidatus Caenarcanales bacterium | reverse complement strand
ACAGAAAAATTAATTACTCAGCGAGATAAGCCGCGAGTAGATATACCAGTAGATATTACTCCACTAGTGGATAACCCCGTATTAAACCCTCCTTATCTAGATCCAGATCCACGAATCGATGACCCAGATAGAGTATCTAAATTTGATTTAATGGTAAGAAGCTTACCTACTGGTACGCATGGGATTTTAGTAAACCCAGATAGAGAGATATCTGAATTTAATCCTGTAAGAATAGCTAATAATACTAATTCTGCGATTACGACTATTTATACAGATAAAGCTGGTCATCTAAATATATCTATAGGGAAAATAAAGGACGAAGATAGCTTAATAGGACTTACAGCTAATGAAAGGAAATTAGAGAGTAATAATATAGCTATTTTAGAAACCTTTACAGAAAAGGATAAGCTAGAGAATACTAATTTAATTAAAGATACTACAGTAAATAATCCTAATCTGATTCTAGATGTACTTCCTAGAGAGAATAAGCGATACGGCACTGTAGATGAGGCTTTTAAATATCAGGGCATAGATATTCCTAAAGGCTCAGTAGTAGTAGCGACTAAGACAGAAATTAATGATAATCGCCCAGAGAATAAAGAATTTAGCTATTTTAAGGTCTATGACAGTAATGGAGCCTTAATTACTAAATTCCATACTGATGATTTAGGAGATAAATCTAAAGTGAATAATGTGAACTTTACATATACAGAGAGATACACAGAAGATGGAGATGGCACAGCTATTTACCAGAGCTTTAGCACCGCTGATTTATTTAAAGGAAAAAGCTCAAATGAAGCAATAAAAGCTTTTTTAAATATACAGGCAGACCTAGCTAGTACACAGCAGTTAAATATTAATCAGCAGCGTAAAGATTGGCATGAGAATTTATACAGTAACTTTAAAGAGGAAGGAGTAAATTATACAGGAAAGACTTTAGAGACTAATGATCCTTTGAAAGCAGCAGAGATACTGATAGCAGAGAAGAGTTATGTATCAGAGAAGGCTAAGGAATTGGATAAGAAGCAGGTGACTGCGATGTTAGAGCTGGAAGTGGCTAGGGATGTGGTGGAGGAGAAGAAGAATTTATTAGCTGAAGCTAAGGCTACTGGTGCGAAAGCTAGCGATTTGAAGGATATTAAACAAGATATCAAAGAAGCCGAAAAAGCCAGAGATCAGGAGAAGAAGGAACTCACTCAGGCACGTGATAAATACGATGACTATATGGCTAATCGTGCGAAGAATGAGCCAGTAAAAGTAGCTAATGAATCTAAGCAGACTAATACTGCTAATAATCAGCCTAAGGCTGCTCCAGCACCACAGGTCGTAGCTGTATCTGCCGCTCCTAAAGTGAGTGCTCCTAGTAGTTCTGGTGGTGGCGGAGGAGGAAAACGTAGATAATGAAAGAGATATTTAAAAGATTTTTTATGGTGAAATATGTAAGATACTTAGGTCTAGCTCTTTTGGTGAGTATTCTAGCTTTTAGCTATTTTCATTTTAGTGCTAAAGCAGCGAAGACTAAAAAAGTACTTAATTTAAGTAAAAGAGGCATTAGTGATTTATCTAAGTTTAATTTTAAAGAGGGCTTAGAAAAGCTTTACCTGACTGATAATCAGATTAGTGATTTATCTGGTCTTAGATTACCATCTACGCTTAAGGTGCTGAGTTTAGCTGGTAATCAGATTACTAGCTTAGAGGGGCTGGAACTTAATTCTGGATTGGAAAGATTGAACTTGGGGTCTAATTTGATAGATGTTTGTTCTGGTTTGCATCTACCCAGTTCTTTAAAAGAATTATCTATAGGGTTTAATCCTATAAACAGTGTTCAAGATCTTAACCTGAATGAAGGTCTTGAATCTTTATTCATGATATCTACAGATATCTCAGATTTAAGTGAATTTAGGTTCCCGACTACTTTAAAGAAATTTCTTATTACAGACTCTAACAAGAATATTAATTTCACCAACCTAGACAAAATCCAATTCAACGAAGGTCTAGAAACTCTATACTTCACTGATGGACAAGTTTCCAGCATAGAATCCATAAACTTCCCCACTACCCTAAAAAAACTAAGCCTAGGCACTAATCGCATCAAACACATCTCTGGAGCCAATCTCCCCGCAGGTTTAGAAGAACTAGATGCTGGAAATGGTTTCTTTAATGATTTCACTGGCACAGTATTTCCAGCAGGTCTAAAAAAACTAGATCTAGAATACAGTAATATCACTGGCGAGACTTTTAAGGATTTAGTTTTACCAGTAGGTTTAGAAGAGCTTAGCCTAAAGCGTAATCGCATATTCACTTTCAGCCCAGATTCGACTCGCTCAGACGTACTTGGTGATCTTAAATTACCAGCTACACTTAAAAAGCTTAATTTAGAAGATAATCGTATTCAGCATATTAATAACTTAGAACTCCCAGCATCGCTGATTGAGCTGAATCTGAAGGATAATGATCTTAGTGATAAGACTAAAAGACAGTTAATTAAAAGATTTCTTTTAGTGAAA
>DAISHM010000287.1:0-2523 GCA_036822535.1 Candidatus Caenarcanales bacterium | reverse complement strand
AATTAAGCGTTTATTTAATTACAGAATGCAGGTCATTAGCAATGATATTAAAAGTCACTATAAATAAAAGGATAAAATTACTATGAAAATATTGATTTCAGGTGCAAGTGGTTTAGTCGGTGATGCTTTAGTAAAATTTTTGAGTTCTGCTGGTCATCAGGTTTTGAGATTGGTAAGGCATGAAACTACTAAAGCAGATGAAATTACCTGGTTTCCACCAAAATTCTCTGATGATGAAGGTTACATAGATCTTACCGCTTTAGAAGGCTTGGATGCTGTAATACATTTAGCTGGAGAGAATATTGCAAGTGGGCGCTGGACTGAAGCTCAAAAGAAAAAGATTTATGATTCTAGAATATTAGGAACTAATTTTTTAGTTGATCAATTATTAAAGTTAAAACAAGCTCCTAAAGTATTTTTATCAGCTTCAGCTATAGGCTTTTATGGTCATAGTGATGATAAAGTCTTTAATGAACAGTCTGCTTCTGGTTCAGGATTCTTAGCTGATACTTGTCTCGAGTGGGAGAAAGCTGCTCAGAGAGCTGAGGAAAAAGGTATACGTGTAGTTAGTGCTCGTCTAGGAATAGTTTTAGATCCTAAGGCTGGTGCTTTAGCGAAGATGCTTCCTCTATTTAGTCTCGGTGGAGGCGGTATCTTAGGTTCAGGGATACAGTTTATGAGCTGGATTGCTTTAGATGACGTCATAGGTGCTATGCATCATTGCATTATGAATGAAGCTGTCAGAGGCCCAGTAAATCTAGTGAGTCCAGAAGTCGTTACTAATTCTGAATTTACTAAGATTTTAGCTAAGGTTTTAGCTAGACCAGCTATATTTCCAGCCCCAGCTTTCGCTTTAAGGTTAGTATTAGGTGAGATGGCAGATGCTCTTTTACTTTCAAGTACTAAAGTGGAGCCTAAGGTATTAGAGAATACTGGCTATGAATATAGTTTCTCTAATCTAGAGGCAGCTTTGCGTCATATGTTAGGTAAATAGCTTAACCAACTAATAATCTTCTTGACTTAGACTGATTGAATATGAGAGTTCTACTCTTTTGCTTGCTCTATTTTTGCTTTTTTAGTTTCAGTGTAGAAGCCGCTGACCAAGCCGACTATATAGCTCCTAATAGTAAAGTTGATTTCGATTTTAATTCTAGGGATAGCTTTCAAAAACTAGGCTTAGTTGAAGTGGCTGGAGATGTCGATGTGTATAGGGTTTCAGTGCCTTATGCTGCTTATCTAGATATAGAAACTTTAGGGGAAGCCGACCCATACTTAAGAGTATTTGATGCATCAGAGAAAATGTTAGCTTTTGATGATAATAATGGAACTAAGTTAAACAGTCGTTTAGTGTATCAAGTCTCAGCTGGGACTTATTTTATAGTCTTAGATAATCGTGCTGAAGTAGATACTTTCTATGACCTGAAAGTTTCTTTACGAAGTATAGCTTCGCTAAATGATGATGTCGCTAATAATTTAAATCCAGGACTGACTCTTACTTTAGATCCGAATATATCAAGTGAATTAAATTTCACTAAGGCTATAAACTACTCTGGAGACAGTGATGCTTTTAACTTTGATCTAAAAAGCAGTGGCAGCATATCTTTTCTCTTAGAGGCAGATCTCTATCCTTTACGCTTTATTCTTTACGATAAGGATTATCGAATTATTAGAGAAGCAGAACTCTCATCTAATGAGCGTTATATTCATAATTTAGCTGCGGGGAGATATATTATAGTCCTGCAAGGTAAAACTACGGCTAGCTCTAATTATAATCTTAAAATCACTCATAGTAACTCCATTCTAGATGAGGATTCTGCCTCTATAGATTCTTTTAGAGGGCGTGAGATTAAGCATCTGAGACTAAGTCAGCAAAATACTAATAAAAAATCTTTAAAAGGAAGTATAGATTTTATTGGTGATGTAGATACCATTAAAATTACTGTAGATGAAGCTGCTGATATGGTTTTAATGGTCAGGCTTTCTAAAAAAAGAGAGAAGACCCCTTTAACTATCAGAGGAAGACTCTTTGATTTTCAAGGTAGAGAGATAGCTAGTGATTTAGCTGCATTAAATTTCCGTATAGATAAGCGTCTCACCGCTGGTACTTATTATTTATCTATTTTCAGTGATCCAGATAATGATAAAACTGGTAAGTATAAAATAATTTCTTTACTTATTTACGAAAGGGATTAAGCGTGATTTACCAGAGCCGTAGCTCATTTTGAGCTGGAAAAGTTTTTCTGATCTAATATCTCTTATTATTACTAATTTCTTAGCTGGGATGATTTCTTCGATAACTAGATAGTCAGTAAGTGGGCTACCTGTAGTGTAGCTTAGACCACTGCGATGTAAGTCACTCGCCCTGATTTCTCTTGAGCGTGAAATGTTTACCCAATTGCTATCTCCGACAGAGTAAATAGAGTCTATATAAAATTCATCATATTCTGGTTTAAAACGCTTATTTACAAGTTCGTAATATTTTTTTTCAGAGTAAAGGTCTTCTGGATCTACTTCATCATCTTC
>DAISHM010000286.1:0-2533 GCA_036822535.1 Candidatus Caenarcanales bacterium | reverse complement strand
AAAAAATAGCAATAATAAAAAACAAATTATACCATTAAATAAAAAATAAGGACTAATAGAAAATTAATAAAATCATTTAACGAGAATAATAAAATCTTCAAAAGCAACAAAAAAATGAATTACAAAAAATAAGTTCTATCCTAAGTCAGAAGAATATTGATCTTACTGCATTAAAAAAAGCTAGTAAAGTAGATAGCAAGCAGAAAGACACTGGCTTTAGTATTAAAGAGAAGAAAAAGGATATTCCAAATAATCAATCTCTAAAAGGTCTTATGAATGATTTACGTGAGTTTTATTATTCTCTATTAAATAATACTTATCCACAAAATTTAGATCATAATAACCATAAAGTATTAAATCGTTATTTTTTTCAGGAGTATTTAGGGATAGGTCAGGCTTTAAGAGATCTAGCACCTTTATTAGAGCCTATTAAAAAAAAGAATGAAGATAGTGTCACTGCCTTGATTAGATCTCCACTTACAAAGAAGCTTAGTGAAGCAGATCAGATCAAACTAGAAATGATGGATAGGATTAATCATCTGAAATTTAACGTGGCTAATATTCTTGAAGTTTTAAAACCTTTATCTATTCAAGTTACTACTGATGAGGAATCTAATCTAGGGAGAAATATTGCAGTGAGTACTTTATTAGTAAAGTTATTAAACCCTATAACTAAATATTTTGGAGAAATTAAACCCTTAGAACCTTTTAATGAAAGCTCTTTGAATGATTGGACAGCTTTATTTTTTAATGATATTAACGATACAAGCAAAGAATATTTAGGTCTCAGACTTTCTAAAATAGGCTTAGCTAAAAGCTTACTACCTGAGAATCTAGATATTTTAAAAACCACTAAGCCAGATGAATATTTAGTTAAATATATGCAGCTTTTAGAGAATGTCTATAGTAATTCCTTTATAGATAAGGCTTCTGAAGAGATTTTAGCTGCAAATGATCGTAAAGATAATGTTACTCAGAAACCGACTAATGATGATTTGCTAAGAGTCGGTGCTAACGATTTTTTCGTAAAGCAAAATAATTATCAAATACAAACTATGGGAAATTATGCTGAAAAGCGTTTTCTACTAGGTTTACAGGATTTAGCTCTGAATTTAAATGAAAAAAAAGATTTAATTGTAATAGCGCCTAATGAAGTAGGTTTTATTAATAATCGTTTAGGGGCAGATGCCTTGCTAATTAAAAAAGAAAGTGATGGAGTTGTAAAGATACTTGCTTTAGATTGTAAAGCGGGTGGTCAAAAATTTAAAGAAAATCCATTAATTAAGGCTTATACTCTTTCCCATAATGATTTGAGACCAGAAGACTCTCGTAAATCTTCACTTGCACAGAAAATGAAGATGGATATAAATCAACTTTTTGCAAATAGCGATAAAAACATGCAGAAAAACATCGGTCATAGTCTACTTGCATTAATTCCTAAGTTAGATCTTAGCGATGAAAAAATATTCTCTAATCCAAGCGAAAATTTTTACCGATTAAAAGATACTCTTGAAGCGAGAAAATTTGAAGAGCAGATTTTCAGAGCTTTTCAGACTTCTACATAACCGACAAAAGGTAGCTCTCTAAAATGCTGTGAGTAATCTAGACCATAGCCTAAAATGAAATGGTCTTCTATAGTAAAACAGCAATAATCTGGCTTAATATGTTTTAGTTCTTCTATTCTGCGACAGGGTTTATCAAAAAGAGCTGCTATCTTAACCGATTTAGCTGATAAGTGTTCTTCAAAAAAATCTAATAAGAATTTAGCAGTTCTGCCAGAATCAATAATGTCTTCTACGACTAAAACGTCTCTGCCACTGAGTTCTGGTAGAGATAAATCTACTGCTTTTACTTTTCCAGAGCTCTCTGTCTCATCATTATTATAACTAGATAATTTAATGAATTCGATCTGTACTGGTAGCTCCATGGCTCTGACTAGATCAGCAGTAAACATAAAAGCTCCTTTTAAAACCCCAACTACGACTAGATCTTCTACGCTATGGTAGTCCTTAGCTATTTCTAGTGCTAAACCTTTTATTCTTTCCTGAATTTCTTCAGCTGAATAAAGAGTTTTAATCGAGGTGCGATCTTTTACATTAAGCATGAGCGAAGCTTGATTATAACAAGTTTTCAAGAAATATTTTCTTTTGCTTAATTGTAAAAAACTTTTCTTTTTCAAAATTAATACGATGAAAGCCACCAATTTCTATAGCTGCTAAAAAGTCATTTTGGAAGCTAATATTTTTAGTGAAAAATATAGCTAGGATCCTTCGTTGTATTGCTTTGTGGATTGTTTTGAATTTCTCAAGTGACCATGGAAGCTCTCCTAGATCGTCAATAGTATTTTTTGTAATAGTCTCAATGAAATTTTCCTGTTCTATGATTAGATTTGAAAGGTTTTGGATATTCGATTAGAATTTAGGGTTTATCTTTTCAGCTTCTGGGAAAATATTTAAGCGTATGCGATTGCGTGCATAAATATCTGATTTATTTGATGGATCTTCCCAGTATTCTGTATTCTTGAAGTTCGCGT
>DAISHM010000285.1:0-2546 GCA_036822535.1 Candidatus Caenarcanales bacterium | reverse complement strand
AGATAAAGAGAGGTGTATTTTGTTCAAATTCTTTATTAAGCTCTAGTTCCTTTGGAATTGTTCCCGCAAAAGGTGTCTCAAAGACTCTACCGTTAGGGTAATATTTTTCTAAGTTTAGTTGTGGCAGAGCCTTTTTTAAGGCTTTTATGGATTCGGGATTTATATTTTTAGAATCTAGATCAAAGGGAATTAATATTTCGTTTATAGACTTAGCCCCGTTTTTAGTGCTTTCTTTAATTACTCTTAGCTGCCATTTATAGTAGTCAGTGCTGAGATTGCTTTGTTCACCTTCTCTGAGGCTTATTAATGATTCTTTACTGAAATATAGAGTATAAAAGCCTCCTAGAAGTAGGCTCATTAATCCTAAGTGAATAATGAAAATACCAGACTTCGCCCATGAATACTTAAATTTAAAACATAGAAAAGCACTGAGATTAATAAAAGCTATGCACATGATTAATACAGCCCCTGGTAATATCAGAAAGCCGTCTAAGATTATTAATGAATCGAAAAACTTTTTTTGAGCTAAGTAAAGACCGTGCTCGGCTTGGTAGAGAGTGCCAAAAAATACTAAGAACATTAATGAGACTAGGACAAATAAGGTTAACTTAAATGAGCTTAGGTACTTAAGGTAGTGAAGGATTTTCATACAAATAATTCACTACGCCTCACTAAATCTAATAGTCTTTCTCTAAAGTTTTTTTGATAATTTTCAGAATTAATATCTTCGGTCCACATTATTAATGCAGATTCTAGGGTATCTTCATAGTATCTTTATCAAATTCCTTTCCTCTTGAAACCATAATTTTCTTAAAGTCCTTGAGCCTTGACATTACTGATTCTCACTTCTAAAGTGATGGCTTTAATATTGTTTTCTAAAGCTTTGAAGATTTGATTTATAAAAAGTGCTTCCGCTACTCCTTTACGCATATGATTACTAGCGGTAGCTACTGTAGTAATGTGCATTTCATCTACTATCATCCATGAGCCTATGTATCCTAGTACTTCATTATCGTTAAGGCTTAGTACATTATAGTTGCCGACAGCGTTATCTAATTCACTGACGAAGTTGTCTCTAGTCCAGTGAACTTCTCCATAGACATCTGATTCAATAATGCAAACTTGATCTAAATCAGAGAGCATCATTCGACGAATTTTATATTCTGGCTTTAATTTGAAAAATGAGTAAACGGTCTCTTGCACTATGTTAGCTTCTAATTCACTTAAGGGTATCAAAACGAAATCACGGGAAAACATTCTTGGGTGAGGAATAGTTAAATCCGTAGAATCTATAAATAGTTTATCAAAAAGGAGTATATCAATATCTATAATTCTCGCGGCTTTCCTACCCCTTTCTCCTCGCTTAGAATCTATTTTTGATTCTATTTTTTGTAACTCACGTAATAGAGCTAATGGTTCTAAATCACAGCGAAGCTTAGCCACTCCATTTAGAAAAGGTTCAGGGCCTGCATCTTCTATGGCTGGGTTCTCTAGCCATTCAGAGCAAGACAAAACTTGCATAAATTTAGACTCATTAATTAAATTTAAAGCCGATTCTAAATTTTTTTTTCTATCCCCTAGGTTAGAGCCTAGGGAAATATAAACAGTATGCATGGATTATTAATCAAATTAACAGATATATCTTGCGAATATATAATATGAATTATAGGAAAAATAGTTATAGGATTTACAATTTTTTATTCTCTAATCGCTTTTATTTTAGCTGCCTTATTTGGTAGTTTCTGTAATGTCCTTATATACAGGCTTCCTTTGAATATGTCTATTCTTAAGCCGGCTTCCTTCTGTATTTTTTGTAATCTTTCCTTAAGCTTATTCGAGAAAATACCAATATTTAGCTATTTAGGTTTGCAGGGTAGATGTTTTCATTGTGATTCTAAGATAGATTTTCGTTATTTAGTAGTTGAGTTATTAATGACATTAGCTTCATTACCCTTTATTTTTAAACTAATTTATTTACCTATGAAAGCCTTTTTTGAGGTCGGGATTAGTCTCCGTGAGTGCTTTCAAAATTTCTTTATGTTTTTCTTCATTCTAATTTTCTTAACGATAGGCTTAGCTATAGCACTAATAGATTTAGATTCTGCTCGTATACCTCACTCTTTGACTTACTTTGGCATAATTATGGCTATGCTTTTTAGCAAAATCTTTCTAGGGCAGACTTTCTTAGAGGGTTTTATAAATTTTGGTTTAATCATGATGCTCTTTGATTCATTCAATCATTTTGCGAATAAATTAATTTATAAAAGTCTAGCTATGCCGATCTGCCCTAGTGCTATCACTTTTAGATTGAAAAGTTTTGAAAAGCATGTCTCTAAAATCTACGTACTGATATTTTGCTTGATACTTTTTTTAATTCTTACTGCAAATTTTTTTGTACTAAAAGTTCTATTAGCTTACCTAGGCATATCATATTTTATTCATGAAATAGTTTTTGACTTTTATTTGTTTAATTTATTCTCCCCAAGACTTATTCAGAAAAAAGTTGAGGAAATAAAAAATTTTGATAGAAATAGCGAGTTTTTAGA
>DAISHM010000284.1:0-2550 GCA_036822535.1 Candidatus Caenarcanales bacterium | reverse complement strand
TATGATTTAAATTCCAGTTCACCTGTAGAGTAGTATTTATGGCACTTCCTTTTTCATCTCCCGGTCCCATACTTTTAGATTTAGGTTTTACTCAAATCCGCTGGTATGGTTTAATGACAGCCTTAGGCTGCTTAACTGGAATTTATATGGCTGGAGCTTTACTTAAGTATCGTGCAGAAAAAGAAAATCTGGAAATATCCTTCGATGATTTTTCTAATTTCGCTCTAGTAGCAGTATTTACAGGGATTATCGGAGCTAGACTTTGGTTTGTACTTTTAAATATTCAGTATTATTTACAGCACCCTTTAGAGTCTTATCAAATCTGGCTTGGTGGACAGAGTATACAAGGTGGACTTATGGGAGCTATCATCGGGACTTGGTTTTACTCTAAATACTTCCAGAGACAGGCTAATAGTAAGCATTTTAACATTTTCACTACTGAACTCAGTAGCCTTGCAGTAGCAGCACCATTAGGTCAGGCTATAGGCAGATGGGGGAATTTCTTTAACGAAGAGGCTTTTGGTTCTGTAACTGAGTTACCTTGGGCTTTATATATCAGTCACACAGGTAAATATCATCACCCAACTTTTCTCTATGAGATGATTTGGAATTTGATTTCTTTTATAATCCTTTATAGCAGTCACAAAAAACTAAAAAATTTACAGTGTATCGGCTTATATTTAATTTTATATTCTAGTGGTAGAATTCTTATAGAATCCTTACGCACAGACAGTTTATACATAGGATCTATAAAGGCAGCTAGCCTTATTTCTTTTCTGAGCCTAATCGCAGGGCTTGTCCTGCTTTTGCAGCGAGGGAAAGATCAGTAAATATTTTTAAAGGACTCAAAGGAAATCCAGCTTCTATAAAAGACGTAGCTTGAACAATATTCCACTCAGGTTCTTGTTTTTTATTAAGCATATACATATGCAAATGATGATCATAAAGACCAGCCAAATTATCGTAAATCATAATTCGCCCTGCTTCTGGGACTGAAGTTTTCTCTAAAATTTCTATAAGTCCTTTCTGCCAGCTAGGATTATTAGTATCTTTAGTAGGCTCATGTAATTTATGCAGGGGGGCTGAACTCGAAGCATTTTCAAAAATCTCAAAATCCTCCCAACTATTTAATTCCAGGTGGATACTAAGAGACTTTAATTCATTTGCGATATGTAAACCAGTTTCCTCATCACAATTAAGAAGAGATTTTTCCAATTCCTGTAAAACCTTTATCCTATCAGCACTAGATATTTTCAATACTAATAAAGAATTAGCACTATTCTCCAATTCCTGAACAGCTTTCAGATTATTTTCATCTAAGACTAGCTGCCTAGCTGCTCTCACCATATTTTGAAAAATACCTTCAGCTATTTTTTTCAAATCAAGCTGCCCTAAAGCTGAATTTAATGAATTATTATTCAAAAACTTGTCAGGTCTACGTTCTGAAAGATAAATAATATTGCTTTTATTTGAGATGTCGTCAACCACAAAAAAAGTATAGCGAATTATATAATATAATACTTTTATGCATCCTCAAACTCGCTGGCAGCAAAGATTTTCTAATTTTAAAAAGTCTTTTAGCCTATTAAAAGAAATTAGCAATATAGCCTTTCCCTCTGAAGCAGAAGAGCTAGGTCTAATAAAGTCTTTTGAGATCTGCTTTGAACTTGCTTGGAAAACCCTAAAAGATTATTTAAACTACCAAGGACAAACACTTAATAGTCCAAGAGAAATTATCAAGCAGGCTGCACAAAACTTACTAATTGAGCACGCTGAAGTTTGGTTAGAAGCATTAATTAGCCGTAATGAAACGACTCACATTTATGATGAAAAAATTGCAGACAAAGTCAGTGAAGCAATCAAGGATGAGTATTTAGAAATTTTAAGTGAATTTCATAAGAGTTTTCTTAAGTTAGAGGATATAAATTAATGCAAGCATTTGGCTTAGAAGATAGATGGATAAAAGAAATCAGAGTTATTTTGCAAAGCTACCCAGAAATCAAAACAGCCAAAATATACGGTTCTAGAGCGAAAGCTGAACAAAAAATAGCTTCCGACATAGACATAGTAATCTATGGAGACGATATAAATTACAAAACCTGTCTAAAACTGAAGGATAAGCTAGAAGAAGAAACTAGCATTCCATATTTTTTTGATATTACTCACTATGAGAGCATTTCAAATGATGCTTTAAAAGAGCATATAGATACTTATGCATTAGAAATATAGATATCACCAACTAAGCCAAACTTGGATTAAATAAAAAACAGGAAAAGATAAAAAAACTGATAAAAAAGTGGTCGGGACAGCAGGATTTGAACCTGCGACCTCTTCGTCCCAAGCGAAGCGCTCTACCAAGCTGAGCCATGTCCCGTCTCAGATCGAAATTAAATTATAAAATGCTTTCATTAATATTTGCTTGATTTTTTATAAATGAAAAATTAAATCTCAAGATTATATCAGTGACAATTCTCCTCACTGCTAATCACTAAAAAAAGACCCTAAAAAAGCCATAGATATTTCATTAAGAAAATCAGATTTAAGTCTAGT
>DAISHM010000283.1:0-2560 GCA_036822535.1 Candidatus Caenarcanales bacterium | reverse complement strand
TGAATGAGGCCGAGTTACATCAAACACTGCTCGCTTCAATTCAGCAATTTTTAAAAATTTCTCTTTTTGATCATCTTGTTTTTTACTAATTCGAAATTTCACCAAGGGTTTAGATATTTCACTTAAACCTCTTAGGTCTATTAATAATTTCTGGCTAGTATCCTCTTCTGGACTATTTCTCACAAGAGGAAAAGAATTAGGAATAACTGACTTAGGTTTAAAGAGATTAACACTCACTCCAGAAGAGTTTTTTAGTTTTAAATAAAAACCATAAGGGAAAATTTGCGTTTTAGATATTTCACTCATGATTTACCTTAGTTTTCAGATTTTATCTTTAATTCATTTTTTTTACTTTAATTTTATTTAAGAAAGTCTTCTTTAGTATAAGATTTATTGATAGTTAATATGTCAGGATAAATTAGGTGCCATGAATCTAGAGTCAGAAGGATTTTTAAATCATCAGCGAGCCACATTAAAACAGATGCAGCGAGCATTTCAGTTACTTAATAGTAAGCAGAATTTAAAAATTAAAATAGCAAAAGCTAAAGAAGATAAGACTCCTCTTAGAGCACCTCGTTTATTAGCGACTAGAGTTGCTCATCATAATACGGCAGCTTATCCTGCGGTAGAAGCAGAATATAAAGGGCAATTAAAAAATCCTAATTTTTTCTATAAATTTTCTCAGTCTTTTAATCTCATGGAAAGCTTTATTAAAGCAGAGTCTGCAAATGACCTAGTTATCGCTCTTTGTAATTTAGGGAAGAATTTGGAGACTAATTTTCAAAAAGATTCTTCTCTAGAGATGTTTAGGCACCTTAAATCGACAGAAGGACGAATATTTTTAAAGCATAAAATTGATTTGATTTTGAATGACACTATAAGAGTTATTCTAAGTAATCCTCATTTCGATTCTTCTAAGACTGGAGATAGTGGGGGTGATGATTTAACTAAATCAGAAGGTACTATAGCGACTCATGGTGATATAAGTAATAATCAAAATGCTAGTCATGATCCTAGAAGCTATATAAATAACAGTAGCCAAAAGCTTTCTTCCTTAATTGAGCTCTTTGATGCTTTTCTAGTCTCTGGCTTAAAGGACTCTGCTCGTGATCTACTTTTAGGCTTAGAAAAAGAGAGCTCAGAGAGGCTTTCATTCAGCCCATTACCTGCCATTTATTCTTCTAGACCATTTATGATGCTTGATACAGTAAAGGATCCTAAGCAGTCTGGGATAGATACTGAAAATATTATTGATTATAGTAACTGGAATTCTTCTGCTGAACCTGAAATTAATGTAGAAAAGACACTTCAATCCTTTACTCAAAAATACATAAACTCAGGGAAGATGAATACTGAGCCAGTGGAAAAGGAACTTAGACCATATCTCAATAAATTAATTCAGAAGCTTGATTATAAATATATCTATTCTGACTCAGCGATACAATTCTACTTAAAAGCTATACAGAAGGGTTACACAGAAGAAGCTAACAGTTTTCTAAATCTGGCTATTCAAAATAGATTTAAAGCATCCTCTTACAGCAGTATTTTTCAGAAATTTCATCACGATAAGGGGGAGTTTGATGAATTAACTAATCTTATGAAGTGGAGTTTAGATCATAAATTCCTTTCACAGAAAGATTTTCAGAGAACTTCTCTGGCTTTAATTAATGAGATTAATAAATTAAAAGATGCCCCAAAGAAATTACTTGAACTTAATTCTAAATATAAATTACTAGGATCATTTTTAGATAAATTAGCTCCGTATTTTAGCAATAAAAGCACTGCCGCTGATTTGATTATTCGTAACTCTGATGAATCTATAAATCGCTCTATAAATACATTAGAGAGTCTTACAAAATCTTTGCCACCTAATTTAGAAAATTTATTTAAGCTAGAAGCTTCTCAAGCAAAAGATTATGAACAGTTAAATGATAAAGAGAAAGCTGCTTCTACACAAAGCTTTGTCGAGAAGCTTCACAGCATGACGGTAGCTGAATTCCTAAAAACTATGGTGACGGCAAATAAAGAAAATCAACTAAATCAGACAGAGACTAGTCCTGTAGTGAAATTAGATTCCCTTACTCCGAATAAAGAGAATGTTTTAAATGCATTAAAACAAATTTATATAAATTTTGAAATTAATAGTTTTGACGAACAGAACAGAGGATTAGAAGCAGGCTATCGGGATGAAGAAGAATACGATGACGATTATTATGATGATGAGGGAGAAGAAATTTATAGTCAGAACTATTCAGATTCTCCATTAGGCTTAGAACAGCCAATAAATTTCTTGGATGAAATACCTGCTCTTATTCCAGAAATCAATAAAATATTGAACTCCTCATTAAATGACGAAGAAATTAAAAGTCTTGGTATAAATCTAAATGCTGTGACCGCTAAGGACTTAGGTCTAAAATCTATTGGTAGTGTTGCAAATGAAGCTCTATTTGAATTTAGAGAAAAATATTTAAAGAATCAGTCTCAGAGATTAGATCTTGATAATGACTTTCATTTTGAAGCTTTCAATAATATTCTTTTAAAAAAATTATTAGAAATTCAT
>DAISHM010000282.1:0-2582 GCA_036822535.1 Candidatus Caenarcanales bacterium | reverse complement strand
ACCGAGACTAAATTTAAATCTCGGCTTCTCTTTAATGTTTTCAGTTCATGCTTAAAATAATCAATACGAGAAGAGTGATTATCTAAAAAATCAGAAAAATAAAAGATGATTGAGTGTTTAGGACTAAGTTTTATTAATGATTCTAGAGAAAATTTAATATTAGTGCCAGTTTTCTTAGTCTTAAAGCTAACTAATTCTTTTATAAGCCTGAATATATGAGCTTTCCCTGATTTGGGTTTTATATATAACTCGACTTCTTCTGTTATTATCATCAGACCGACTTTATCATTGTTTTTTACTGCTAAAAAAGCTAATACTGATGAGACTTCCGTGATGAGTTCTCTTTTAGTTTTTTCTCCAGTCCCAAATTTACTAGAGGCACTGAAATCCACTACTAAAAGTAATTTCATTTGCCTTTCTTCTTTATATTGTCGAATAAAAGGCTTTTGCATACGGGCAGTGACTTTCCAGTCTAAGTTTTTAATTTCATCACCATACTGATACTCTCTAATACTCTCGAAGTTTAAGCCCGTACCCTTAAAAGCAGACTTATACTCACCAGCAAGTATCTCACTACTAAGTTTCTCTGTTTTAAAAAAAATTCGTTTAACTGTAGCAAGTACACTTGGCTCAAGCATTTATCGATCTACCCTCTAGACTTCTAAATTTTCATAAAGCACAGTAGATAAGTATCTTTCTCCATTAGATGGGATAATGGCTACTATCATTTTACCTGCATTTTCTTCTGCTTTTGCTAAATCTAAAGCAGCACTTAAAGTCGCTCCAGATGAGATTCCACAGAGAATTGCCTCTTTCACAGCGACCAACCTAGCAGTTTCTACAGCTTTAGCACTATTTACCTTAATAACAGCATCTAAAAGTGTTTTATCTAAATTATCAGGAATGAATCCAGCACCGATTCCTTGAATTTTATGTGGGCCTGGTTCACCACCAGATATTACGGGAGACTCTTCTGGCTCTACGGCAAAGACTTTTAGACTAGGTTTTTTAGCCTTAAGCACTTGAGCAAGTCCAGTAACCGTACCACCAGTACCCACTCCTGCGACTATAATATCCACATTACCAGCCGTATCCTGCCAAATCTCTTCAGCAGTAGTCTCTCTATGAATCTTAGGATTAGCTGCATTACTGAACTGCTGTGGCATAAAGGCATTAGGCATAGTCACACATAAATCTTCAGCTTTAGCAATAGCACCACGCATACCTAAAGCTCCTGGAGTAAGGACTAAATCAGCACCATAGGCTTTTAATAATTTACGTCTCTCTATACTCATAGTATCTGGCATAGTGAGAATTAATTTATAACCTTTAGCGGCGCAGACTAAGGCTAAACCAATTCCAGTATTACCACTAGTAGGCTCTATTATCAGAGATTTTTCTGGTGAAATTAAGCCAGCTTCTTCTGCTGCATTAATCATGCTCATGGCTATACGATCTTTTACAGAGCCACCTGGATTAAAGTATTCTAACTTAAGTACTAAATCTGCTTTATGCTCTAGACCAAGCATTCGACCTTGATTCAGCCTAACTAAGGGAGTTTTACCTATAGTTTCAATAATATTATTCGCAATATTTAGTTTATTAGTTAAAGTCATAATTCACACAATCCCTTCAGATTTTTCTAAAATTATAGCTTAGGCATGGCGATAAAGAACGGTCTTGAAATAATCCAGAAAATTAAAGCTGGTATTCGCTTTGAGATACAGCACAATTATATTAATGTAGTCGGCAAACAGGGTGACTTCACTAGCTTCATGAAAGAGGAGACTAAGGCTGCAATTAAGCTTTTTGAGCATAGTGAAAAATGGCATAAGATCTCAGCATTAATCTCCCGCTACCCTTTTATTGATTTATCTTCACGTATCGCTAATATTAAGCAGATCTCTGAGATTCTCATAGAATTAGAAGAGCTTTATGAAAGTGATATGAATAAAAATTCACCTAAATTAAAGTCTAAAACAGATTCTAATAATAAAACTAATCTAGATCTCAAGAACCTTGATGCTGAACAAATCCCAGTGCAATTCGTAAAAGGCGTAGGACAGAAGCTCGCTGAGAAGCTAGAAAAAATGAATATCAAAACTTGCAGAGATCTTCTGCTCTATAAACCCCGTGATTATATTTTTTTTGAGAGTAAAGATTTAATCAAAGATTTGGCTTTAGATGATAATGCCACCATATTTGGTGAAATTACTAAAATAAATGCTTTTAAAAGTCCTCGTAAAGATCTAGTAGTGATGAATATAGAGATTAGTGACATCTCTGGGCGTATAAAAATTGTTAAATATTTTCAAGGCAATTCTAGTCATTTTTATTTAAAGCAATTTAAAAGTCTTTATCCAGAGGGGAGTAAAGTTTTATGCTTCGGTAAAGTCAAGCTAGATAAATTTTCTAAAAAACTAAGCTTCACTAACCCCGTAATAGAAGTAGTAGGAGACGAGATTAGCGAGTCAGCGAATCCCCAAGAAAATAAAATTATTCCAGTATATCCTTTAACCGAGGGACTCTCTACGACTCAGTTAAGAAGAGCTATTCGTAATGCTGTCGATTTATACATAGAA
>DAISHM010000281.1:0-2588 GCA_036822535.1 Candidatus Caenarcanales bacterium | reverse complement strand
TTAATACTAAAGAACTTAATAGCTGTGAAGCTTTAGCGAAGAGCTTTATTGAGTCTAATGCAAGCCATGACTATGATAATATATTTAATTTTATTCAAGAAATTAAGAATAATGGAGAGCATTTATCTTCTATTAGCTGCGCTGTGATTGAGATTCTTAGTAGACTTGATTGTAAATTGAAGTCAGAGAGGCACTTAAGTGAGCAGTTCAGTAAGCTTTTAATTGCTCATGAAAATAATTTAGGTGTTTAAAGGAATGAACTAACTTAGATAATTCGAGGCTTTAAATTCAAGCCAGTAGTTTCATCTAAATTAAATAATATATTCATGTTTTGAATAGCCTGACCACTAGCACCTTTGACCGTGTTATCTATGGCGGCTGTAGCTATGATAGTTTCACTAATAGAGTCATAATTGATTTGTATAAAAGCTCTATTTGTTCCAGCTGCCCATTTGGTACTAGGATATCCTTCTGAAATTAAGTGTATAAAAGGTTTATCTGCATAGTAATTTAGGTAGGTCTCTCTTAAAAATTGCTCTGGGTGACTAGGAGTTTTTTTAAATTTAAGATATGACGTAGCGAGAAGACCACTAGTAATGGGGATTAGGTGAGGGGAAAAAGTTACTTTTATATTTTCACCACTGTGGCTGCTAAAAAATTCTTCTAACTCTGGTGCATGTCTGTGCTTATGTGCAAGGCTATAGGGTTTGAAATTTTCATTAACTTCAGTGAAAAGATGATCAGTAGAAGCTTTTCGCCCTGCTCCACTAACTCCAGATTTCGCATCAATAATAAATGTAGAAAAATTCAAAAGATCTTTAGCTTGCTGATGTGCTTTTATGAGTGGCAAAACTGACAGTATACTTGCAGTAGTGTAACAACCCGGGTTTGCGATTAATTTAGCTCCGCTGCTTTGCAGTATTTTTTTTTGTTCTATCGAATAAGATTCACATAGACCATACACTGCTGCTTTATTTAAGCTTAAATCCTCACTTAGATTTCTTTCTAGAGAATAATATTTAAAATGGGTGTCCAAGTCTTTAAAACGGTAGTCTGCGCTTAGGTCTATGACATGGATACCAGCTTTATGAAAAATATGTGCGTATTGCATAGCGATACCATTTGGCGTAGCGAAAAAAACTAAATCAATTTTAAATTCATTTAAATTATTAATAAGTGTCTCTGTAGAACTGCATTTCATGTCAATCAGTCCAGTGAAAGCTGGATATATCGCTGAAAACTCCTGATTTTGGTATTGTTCACTGCCCAGAAATACTATTTCTGCAAATGGATGATCTAATAAGAGTTCTACTAATTTCACTCCAGTATAACCAGTGCTACCTAAGATGGCGATTTTCATAAATTAATATGATATTACTTTTGGTGTTTTAAAATGTTATTAGTGCTTTCAAAAAATCATATAGCTTTACTTGCGCTCAATATTTCTCATCTTTTTAATGATGTTTATGCGAAGTTTGTTCCGACTATAATGCCTTTAATGCTGAGAAATTTTAATCTAAATCTCGCTCAGCTAGGCTTTTTTAGTACTTATGCTGCGCTTTTGAGTTTTTTCTTGCAGCCTCTATTTGGGATTCTTGCCGATAAGCGGAAAGGGGATGCGCAAAGCTTAAATATTAATGAGCCTGAAAAATCTTTATCTAAAAATTTCTTGCAGAGCGATTTATTCTTAATGTCTTTAGGGACTTTCTTAAATGGATTTTTTATTTCTTTAGTTCCATTTGTTCGCTCTCTGAGTGAAATGTTAATTTTCTTGACCTTTGCTGCTATTGGTAACGCTGCTTTTCACCCAGCTTCTGTCGCTTTTGTAGGTTCACTCGTTGAGAAAGCCAAGCATGAATAGGCTATAGCGAAATTTTTATTTTATGGTTCATTTGGAGCTGGTTTAAGTCCTTTATTAGTTTACTTTCTTATAGGTAAACCCCCAGAGAAACATAATTTAGCCTATGCCATTCCACTTTGCGTCATAGGTAGTTTATTAATTATTTTTTTCCTACGTAAGATTGAAACTAGTTCTGAAAGCAGAATACCTCGCTTTAATATGAATCTTTTTAAACTTAAATTAAGTACTTTAATTTTACTCGTTGCTTTTACTCTTTCACGTTCTTTAATCGTGGTGACTTTTGATACTTTTTTACCAGAACTCTTTTTTGATGATGTAAATAAGAGCATAGAACGTGGGGCTTATGCTTCCACTATATTTTTTATATCTGTGGCTTTAGGAAGCTTTGCTGGACCATATTTGATAAAGAGTTTGGGTAATTTTAGATTAATCTTATTTAGTCTTTTATTTTCAGCACCATTATTTTTTATTTTTTTTAAAACTAATAGTTTATTTGCTTTATTTATAGGAGGTTTTATTCTGAATCTTACTCAAGCTTTAGTGATTTCGATTGCTCAGAAATTAGTTCCAGAAAAAGCTTCGCTTGCAAGTAGTCTAGTTATGGGTGTCCCTTGGGGTCTTGCTGTTATGATGATGCCCTTAATTGGATTTGTCGCAGATCACTATGGATTGTTTGCGACAATGCTATATGGTGTCATAATATTTATTGTAGGCTCATTAATGTTAA
>DAISHM010000280.1:0-2590 GCA_036822535.1 Candidatus Caenarcanales bacterium | reverse complement strand
AAATCTCAGAAACCTGCTTGCTGACTATCCTATCTTTAAAAGAGAACTTTCTATTTTTATCACGCTCGACTAAGAGAACGGCTGCATTCATCTCACCTAATACCTTACAGAGCTTAAAGGTAACATAGTGTAATTTTCTCTTATCGAATAGAAGTAAGACATAAAGGAGTTCGCAGATTACATAAAATATTTTTAAATGCAGGTACATAGGTATCCCTAGAATTTTCATGCGGGTAAACTGTGGATAGAAAAATCTTTCACCACTATTGATTTGAAAAAGATCTGGGGCAGACCTTTTCAACCTATCAGTATGAGCTATCCAGTAAAGGGAGCGACCTGTCTTAAAATACTGTGTTTTAATATAATGTTCTTCTAACTGATCTGGTTTAATTGGATGAAAAACTATACACTGCGGCACATAGAGCATAGGTATATTAATCGCAGCGAGATAATCGAAAAACTCATAATCTTCATGCGAGCCCAAACCACCAGCAGCACTAGGTCCTAAATCAGTTCTAAAAGCACCACAATTAATAAAAATCTCTTTACGAATAAATACATTTACTCCAGCTGGATACTGTGCTTTCCCAAACTCAGTATCAAAGGGATAAAATCTTTCTTCATCACCATAGCTATGCCCTCTAAAGATCTCCTGCTCTATGCCATAAGGCGGCTCTAAATCAAGCCAATCTGGTAAAGTCTCTTCCCAAAGAGGAATAGAGCGACCACCATAGACACCAATTTCATGCTGCAAACAATTCAAAGCCAGCCTATAAGCTTCTGTGAGCCAATCTTCATCTAATGAAACATCATCGTGTAAAAAAGCGATTAAATTTCCTTGAGCCTTATCTACAGCGGTATTACGAGCGGCAGCGATACCTGGAACTGCTTCAAAAATATATTTGATACTTAAAGTATTCGCTTCAATAAATCTATAAATTAGGGCTTTAGTATCATCACTAGAGTTATTATCTACAATAATTAATTCTATAGACTGCTCTTCTGGAGCTAAAGCTAGATATTGTGCTGAAATATCATTTAACAATTGCTCAAGCAAATTTGCTCTATTATATGTGGTAATTACTATACTCAGTTTAATCATTGAGGGATTTATGTTAATTGATGATTTTGATTTTGAGCTGCCGGAAGAGTTAATCGCGAAGTATCCACTAGCAAATAGGGATGATTCTCGCTTGCTCTATTATAATCGAGAAACTACAGAAGAACAAAATCAAATCAGCCATCTTTCTTTTAAAGATATCTGCTCTCTTTTAAGACCTACAGATATTTTAGTGCGTAACACCACTAGAGTGCTGCCTGCTAGATTCTTTGTGAATGATAAAGAAAACAGCGAGACTAAAGAGATAGAAATACTTTTAGTAAAAGAAATTCAATTAAGTGAGCTTAAAGAAAATAAAAATGAAAAAGCTTATTATTGGACGGCTCTAGCTAAGCCCGCTAAAAGAATAAAAGAACTTAAAAAAAAGTTTTTAGTAAAAAACGAGTCTGGAAATGAACCTGAAGAAGTAAATCTCTTTAAAGCTAGATTAGATGACAGTGATGAAAATTTAAGTATAATCGTAGAATTTAAAGATTATGAGCAATTCACAAATATAGTTACTAACTACGGCACTATGCCGATACCGCCATACTTGCAGCGTAAAGCCGAAGAATCTGATAAAGACCGCTACCAGACTGTTTACTCGACAAAAAATGGTCTAGGTACTAGTATCGCAGCGCCGACAGCTGGACTGCATTTTAGCGAAGAAATTATTTCTAAACTAAAAGATAAAGGCGTAGAGTTTATAGACCTGAATCTAGATGTAGGGATTGGAACTTTTAAACCAGTTAGTGTCGAAGCTGTAAAAGATCATAAAATGCACTTCGAGACCTATGAAATCAGTGAAGAGAACTGGGATAAAATACTTAAGGCGAAAGCTGCTCAGAGACGAATTATCGCTATAGGCACTACTAGCCTAAGATGCTTAGAGAGTATCGCTATTACAGGAAAGCTTCGTGGCGAGACGGATTTATATATTTATCCAGGCAATTTTGAATTTAAAATCATAGATGGCTTACTGACTAATTTTCATTTACCTAAATCAACTTTACTACTACTAGTAAGTGCTTTAATCGGCATCAATGAGTGTAAAGAAATGTATAGAATTGCAGTAGAAAAATCATATCGTTTTTTTAGTTATGGCGATTGTTGTCTTCTGATATAGAATATAGAGTATCCATGTTTTCACACCCGAAACTACAGTCTGCTCTGCTTTTTTTTATGCTTGCTTTAGCGCTGTTTTTCTTATGGGCTAAGCCTAGCTTCGATAATTATCTGACTAAAAATGCTGAGATAAAAAAGTTTCGAGATATACTCAGTGAGCCGCAAGCGACTAAAAAAGAACTAATGAAAATCAGAGCTGAGCTTAAAGCTGCTACTGAAGAGATAAATTCACTCACCGAGCAGATCCCAATGGCTGAAGAGAGAGGCTTTCTGGTAAAAGATTTAGAAGATTTAGCTTTCAAACACGAAATAGATCTAATCAGCTTTCTACCGAAAAATGCCGTTCCCGTTAATTATGATGGTTTC
>DAISHM010000279.1:0-2606 GCA_036822535.1 Candidatus Caenarcanales bacterium | reverse complement strand
ACTCTCGTTCTGCATTATTAGCAGAGAAGAAGGGCTTAATAAACCGTAAGGATTTTACTCCAGAGTATCATGTGATTTCTATTCCTAGTTTTAAAGCTGACCCTGAGATTGATAAGACCCGCTCTGGGACTTTTATTTTAGTGAATTTTAAACATAGAGAGGTATTGATAGCTGGTACTGCCTATGCTGGTGAGATTAAAAAATCAGTTTTCTCTATTTTAAATTATCTATTACCTCAGTCTGGCATAATGCCTATGCACTGTTCAGCTAATGCAGATAAAGATGCGAAAAATGTTGCAGTGTTTTTTGGGCTCTCTGGGACTGGTAAAACTACTTTATCTGCTGAGGCTTCTAGGCTCCTAATCGGTGATGATGAGCATGGTTGGAGTAATAATGGAGTTTTTAATTTTGAATCAGGCTGCTACGCTAAGTCTATAGGCTTATCTAAAGATACCGAGCCTGAGATTTATAATGCTAGTCGCAGATTTGGAGCTACTGTAGAGAATGTACGTGTGAAAGATGATAAGAGTCTAGATTATTTTGATGTAACTCTTACTGAGAACGGTCGTATTTCTTATCCACTCGATTTCATTCCTAACGCCGCAGTCTTAGATGAAGCTGGAAATGGTTTCGATCGTTTTATTAAAGAACAGCCTAAGAATTTGATTATGCTCTGCTGTGATGCTTTCGGAGTTTTACCTGCGGTAGCTAAGTTAAGTGCTGAGCAGGCTAAAGAATATTTCTTACTAGGCTATACTGCGAAAGTCGCTGGTACAGAGCAGGGTATTAAAGAACCGACTGCTGCATTTAGTGCCTGCTTCGGTGCTCCTTTTATGCCACTTAAAGCTACTGTCTATGGCGATCTTTTAGCGAAAAAAATTAAAGAAAATGATGTTAAGTGTTGGTTAGTAAACACTGGCTGGGCTGGAGGCTCTTATGGTAGAGGTTCACGTATGTCTATTAAACTCACTCGATCTATTATTACTAAGATTCATTCTGGTGAATTAGCGAATGAAGCTTGCATTAAGCATAGTGTGTTTAATTTAGATGTTCCTCTTAGCATTAAGATGCCAGAAACTAGCTGGGCAGATAAAGATGAATATATGGAATCTGCTTTAAAAATAAAATATATGTTTGATGAACAGCGAGCTAAGATTTTTGGTCTTTCTGGAGTTTCTTAATTTATGAATAATGAATCGTACTTAGATCCTTTAAAGTCCTGTCTCACTGAATTGCAGTATAAGGTTACTCAGGAAAATGCCACTGAGAGACCTTTTCAGAATGAGTACTGGGATAATAAAAAGCGTGGGATTTATGTGGATATAGTATCAGGTGAGCCACTATTCTCTTCTTTACATAAATTTGATTCAGGTACAGGCTGGCCGTCTTTCTATGAGCCTTTAGTAAAAGAAAATATTACTGAAAATATGGATAAAAGTCATGGTATGCACCGCATAGAAGTAAGGTCTAAAAATGCTAATTCTCACCTAGGGCATTTATTTACAGATGGTCCGAAACCCACTGGCATGCGTTATTGCATTAATTCCGCCTCGCTCAAGTTCATTCCATATGAAGATATGGACGCTGCGGGCTATGCTGAATTTAAAAAGTATTGTTAGGAAATTTTATGCTCTAGGCTTAGGCATTACCGACTAAGGCTAGTAATTCATTTTCATTTTTAAGCGAACTATTAGCGCTCTCTACATTAAAATTTGATTCTGGGTCTGAAACTGGTTTAACCATTCTTGCTGCCATTAGTAATTGACTATTCCCAAATGCTACATCTGGATTGCCATTTAGAGCAGCGTTAGTGCTTACCAAGTTATCTACAGCTGTGACTGAAGCTGGCTCACCTAACTCACTTAACTCTGCGATTTCTAAATTATTATTTACAGGGCTAGTTCTATTAATCGAATCAGCACCCTTAGTACTGCTTAGTTTATCTAAGCCTAGCACTCCTCCAAAAGAATCCCCAGACTCAGCTCTTAACCTTGCGGCTATTTGTGCAGCACGATTAGTGTCATTACTGGAACTGACATCTTGAGTTTCTTCTGTCTCATTGATCGCTGGATTACTAGTGACTTCAGAATTATTATTTTTAGGTGCAGCAGCACCGTATCTAAATAAATTAGTTAAGGGGTTATTATTATTAGGACCACCTACTGCCATGTGTAATATTAACCATTTTATTTTTAAGCTTTAGTTAAGAGAAGCCTACACGCCCAAAACGTATATAGATACTATATAATTTATTGTTATGACATTAAAACCACCATTTAAGCATCTTGCGGTGATTATGGATGGAAATCGTAGATGGGCTAAGGCTCGTGGTCTTTTTAGCGTTGAGGGGCATCGCCAAGGCGTTAAAGCTCTAAGGCTTTTAGTGAAAGACTGTCTGGATCTAGGTATTCCATATCTTACGGCTTATGCTTTCTCCTCTGAGAATTGGAAAAGAACGGCTAAGGAATTGAATTTTTTGTTTGATTTATTAAATGAAGCCGCAAGAGATGAATTGAATTCTTTACAGCAGATGGGAGTTAGGGTTAAGTTTATAGGGGATTTGAGTGTTTTTCAGGATAGTCCTTTATTTAATTCATTAATTAATT
>DAISHM010000278.1:0-2608 GCA_036822535.1 Candidatus Caenarcanales bacterium | reverse complement strand
TAAAATTTCTCTGTAACTGAAATTTAAGAGAGCTTTTTCTGATTCTAAAACCTGTCTCGCTTCTAAACATTTATTAAAAACTTCTACTGGATCTAAATGCTCTAATTTCTCTTCTATACTGTCTTCTTGTAAAATCATATTGAGATTTTTTTTATTACGAATTCGACAAATCTCTAGCTTCGACTCTAGGACTAGCTCTTCTAATTTTTCTTTTAAATCTGGGATTATCTCTTCACCTGTATAGTCAATCTCTAACCATGCTGAGCTTTCAGCTTTAATTAATTTAACTAATTCAGATTTAATGAAATTAAGATCACCAGAGATTTTCATTAGGTCTTGGAATATAGGTACTGAAATTTCTTTTATATTCTTTTCAGCATTAGGGAAAATTTCTACTAAGAGCATTTTTTTCTTTTGATTAGCTTCACCGAAGCCCATAGCTAAAGGAGAACCACTATATCTAATATATTCAGAATCAGCTAAACGCTGCGGAATATGTAAGTGACCTAAAGCTACATAATCAAAGCAAGTCGGGAACACATCTACATTTACATAGGCTAGCGAACCCACATATAAATCACGGACTCCATCACCACTTACGCCACCAGCGGCAAAAAGATGTCCCATACCAATAATTGGTATATAAGAGCCTGATTCTTTTTTAGCATTGATCTCAGCACGCTTAGTTAAGGCAAGCTCGCTTATTCTCTGATAATGCTCTTTAATACCATTAACTAAATTTTTGGCTTTATCTTCTATGCTCTCCCCAGCTTTTACTATCCTAATATCCTTATCTCTCAAATAAGGTACTGCACAGACTATTAAAGATGAGATGCTGTTCCCTTTTAAATCCAGTACTAAAACCTCATCTTCTAAATTCTCACTTACAGAGGCGACTACATGAACATTTAAAGATCTAAGCAGATTTTTCGGAGCCTGTAAAAATGATGCCGAATCGTGATTACCACCGATAATTACTACATGCTGGCAGTAGCTTTTACTTAAGCCAGCAAGCAGCTTATAGTATAGTTCCTGGGCTTTATTACTAGGAGTACCAGTATCAAAGATATCACCAGCGATAAGGACTATGTCTATTAACTCTTTATTTATGCAATTTAAAAACCAGTCAAAAAATTTTTCAAACTCGTCATATCTTTTTCTCTCGTAGAGAAGCTTTCCTATGTGAAAGTCTGAGCTATGTAAAATTTTTATCATGCTACATAACTATGTGCTTTTAAATCTTCTAATAAAATATTTTCTAGGCATCTCTCGTGAGTAGCTTCTAGCATCACAGCTGGAGCCACACCATCTAAGAAGGCTTGCTGCCAGCGTGCTGCACAGAGACACCATTTATCTCCAGCCTTTAAACCAGGGAAATTATATTCTGTTACAGGGGTACTGAGATCATTACCCATAGCTTTACTGTATCTTAAAAATTCGTCGGTCATGACAGCACAAACTGTATGGCTACCATAATCACTAGCTTCTGTACGGCAAAAACCATCTCTAAAGTAGCCAGTCATGGGTTCGTAACAACAAGCCTTTAAATCTCCACCTAATACATTTTTCGCCTTAGTCATCTAAGCAATTATACTAAATGGAGCTTAATATATTTATCTTACGGAAATCAGCATTCTCTATTCGGTAAATAGCGTAAGTGGATTCAATAGGATCGCCATGTTCATCAAAGCGAATCTCTCTGCCGAGGCTCTTAAATGTCATTTTTTGTAAAGCCTCACTAATGCTAGGGTATTCTCCTCGCTCGTGTGCGAATATTGCCGAGAATAAAATAGAAGCTGCATCGTAACCATATATGACATAAGCACATACTACTGAATTGTAATTTTGATTGAGCTTCTTACTGTATTCCTGAAATTCTTTAGATTCGGGGTTAATATTCGCTCCGATAATATAAGCACCATTAGATTTACTATGAGCGAGTCTTAACAGCGTATCAGAGTAAGTACCATCTGAACCTATAAACACTGTCTTCTTATTCTTTTTAAAATATGAATCAGAAAGAATTTTTGCTGCATCAATATAGCCACCTACAAAAATAATAAGATCAGGCTGAAACTCTTTAGGGATAAGGTCTATGTTAGAGTTCTTCTTAATTAAAGATTGATGTTTAAAAGAGAATTTGACTGGGCTTTTACTAATCTCGGCTTCAATAAGTGCTGATAAGTTTGAGCTGAAAAGACTGTTATTGTCTATCAGTAATATTTTTTTAAATTTTAAATCTTGATTGAGTTTATGTACTAGTGAGGCGATAATCTGTGCTTGAATTATATCTATGGAAATAGCTCTGAATACATTTCCCTGAACGTCGTTCTGATAAGTCAGCCAAGGATGTGTAGAACACGGTGAAATCTGAATTATTTTATTCCTAGCGTATAATCTAGAAGTCGCAATGCTAGTCTCTGAGTTAAAGTGTCCAATTACAGCTTTAACTTTCTTATTAATAAATAGATTTGCGCAGTCTAGGGCTTTCGGGATTTTAGAGTAGTCGTCACAGATAATCAGTTCTATATTCATAGAATCAAAGTCATCACGTGCAAGTTTCACGGATTCTAAAACTGATTCAGCTAAATCTATATCATCTCTGCTG
>DAISHM010000277.1:0-2624 GCA_036822535.1 Candidatus Caenarcanales bacterium | reverse complement strand
ATCTGATAGGTCAAAAGTATCAGTTAGAAAAATATGAAAAAATTGTTCTAGAGGAAAAAGCTCGAAATTCAGTGTCATATAGCATTTGACTAGACCGTAAATTATTAGAGGACTGGTTTTAGAAGACTCTTTTAAAAGCTTTTCAAAAATATTTTTTGCTTCTTTATATTTTGCAAATCCTAAATACAGGTGAGCGAGTTCAGATGATTGGTTAGGTGTTTTGTCTAATTTATTCATCACTCTATAACGGTCTAGTATATTTAACATTAATTGTTTGTGATAACTTGAAGCTACTATGTCATTTCCCATTGTATTTTCTAGATTTTTTAGAATCTCTAGAGCGGAGTCAAATTCTTGTTCTTTAATCAATTCTTCTGCTAAGTTCAAACTATTTTGATTAATTTCTAATATTTTATGCTTCATTGTTTTATTACCCTACCTAGATTTATATTTTTAATTCTCTTGTTCTTACAATAAATATGTAGACTAAATTATTTAGAGCCTATACCAACTAGCTGCACTAGCTATGATCTCTTCAATTGATTTATATTTTAAATCGAGACCCAGCTCACTACGGGCTTTTAGTGTATATGGTAAATAATATTTTTTATTAGAGCCTTCAGAGGATATTTCTTTCCTATAAATACTATAATTTCCAAAATATTTAGAAACCTTTTTAGCTAAGTCTTCTACACTAATCACTTTTTCTGAGCCGACGTTATAGATCTCTCCAGCTTGGCCTTGGATTAATATATTTAATAACCATATACTTAAATCAAAACTGTGCATAAAGCTTCTCATAACTATTTCACTAGTATTGTTGATAGTTATAGATTCTTGTTCAGAAATATTTTTAAAAAAACAAGAGCCAAGGAAGCCAGAATTTATTGGTAAATATGGTCCAATAAAACTGAAACACCTAGCTATACTGAAATTGGAAAACTCACTATTTTCAAGAACTTTGAAAAACATTTTCTCAGAAAGCCTTTTACCTAATGTGTAGGGATCTAATGCTTGAATGTCGCTTTGGAAGCAGAAATCTTTGGAGATGAAATCGGACTCTTTTAGTAAATGATTCTTGTTAAAATCATTGTAAACTGCACCGGAACTTATATACAAACATTTCACTTGTTTATTCTTTTTGCAAAGATCTATTATTTTCCTCGTACCCTCAGTAATGGTTTCTAATAGTAATTCAGGTTTTGTTTTTAATAGATTTATCCTTTCTTGACTACTAGCAGGATTTGCAGCATGGATAATGAAGTCATTG
Organism: Candidatus Caenarcanales bacterium; assembly: GCA_036822535.1. Taxonomy (GTDB): domain Bacteria; phylum Cyanobacteriota; class Vampirovibrionia; order LMEP-6097; family LMEP-6097; genus LMEP-6097. The sequence continues at coordinate 1,354 of DAISHM010000277.1, read as the reverse complement.
TCATTTGTATCTTCATTGGATAATTCATTAATGTCTTTCTCAATATATTGGATTAGCTTAAGTTCTTTAACTAATGGAAACTCTTTTTGAAATTTTTTTATATCACGAGTGAGCATATCCACTTTTAAATTCAAATTCAATTCTTTATCAGCTTTTATAATTAGATCTAGTAAACACTTACCTACGTACCCTGTTCCACCAGTAATGAACAGTTTTTTATTTTTAAGCTCATTTAACAGTGGTTCTAAGCTGAGAATATCTTCATGCTGAAATAATCCTTTCATAGGCTTATGTAGAGCGTACATATGTTTTTTAATCCATTTTTTAGACCAAATATCTTCGTGGTTTTAGTGGATTAGTGTATAAGGAAGTTTGATTTAAAATAAAGTGAACTAGTGATGAAATAATTGACCTATGCTGATCCCCCTTAAAGAATTTTTTTCTAACAAGAAAGTTTTTATTACAGGACACACTGGCTTTAAAGGAGCTTGGCTTTATGCTCTTTTAGAGCTTTTAGGAGCAGATGTCTATGGTTTTGCTTTAGATGCACAATCTGATAATGATTTATCTGCTTTATTAGGAATTAAGCATCTTCATAAGAATTTTATTGCAGATATAGTCGATTACTCATCTTTAGAGCAGGCTATTCTAAAAGTAAAGCCAGATGTGATTTTTCATTTAGCTGCTCAATCTCTAGTATTAAAATCTTATGAAAAGCCTGTTGATACTTTTAAAGTGAATGTCTTAGGAACTATGAATCTTTTAGAAGTAGTACGCCAGCATAAGCTTAACCCTATAATAGTCAATGTTACTACTGATAAGTGTTATGCTAATTCGGATTCAGGGGAAGCCTTTCAGGAATCTGACCCACTGGGTGGTAATGATCCTTATAGTGCAAGTAAGGCGATGGTAGAGATTTTAAGTAACTCTTACTATCAGAGCTTTTTTAAATCAAAGGAACTGGAAAATACCTATGCACAAAACTATCCTACTTTGAGACTAGCTACAGTACGTGCTGGTAATGTAATTGGTGGAGGAGATTGGAATGAGAATCGTATAATCCCTGATTTAGCCAGAGCTTTATTAAAAGATGAGAAAATTCTGTTACGTAATCCAGATTCCATAAGACCTTGGCAGTTCGTCTTAGAACCAGTTTATGCTTATTGCATACTGGCTTATAAGCTTTCATTAGAGTATGGGGAGATATATTGCTCTGCTTGGAATATTGGCCCAGAGAGAGAAAGCTGTATTAGTGTTCTAGATCTAACTAAAATATTCTTAAGGAACTGGGTGGCAGGATCTTATTTTATAGCAGAAACAGATTTTAAACATAAAGAAACTAAGATTTTAATTT
>DAISHM010000276.1:0-2637 GCA_036822535.1 Candidatus Caenarcanales bacterium | reverse complement strand
AGCTGGAAAAGGTATGCCTAAAGGTACTGGGGTTGGTTTTGAATTGTTCGACAAAAAAGACCTTACAGTAACTGACTTTGGTGAAAAATTAAAATATCACCGTGCTTTAGAAGGAGAGCTAGCACGGACTATTTCAACATTAGAGACAGTAAAATTGGCTAGAGAAAACTAAGTATAACCTAAAAAAAGAGTATATGCAAATAAAGAAGAACCCGCGAGTGCATCTGTAGTCATTACAACTATGTACGGTAAAGACCTTAGCCAAGAACAGGTTAAGGGCATACAGCATTTAGTTGCTAGTTCTATTCAGGGCTTACAGCCAGATAAAGTACAAATAACCGACCATACAGGTAAATCGTTAGTTACTTTTACTACAGAGCAAGCAATGTTTGCAAATCGTTTAGAAATGAACGAGCAAAGACAAAGAGATTTTGAGAAGCGTTTAGAGAAAGACTTACAAGGCTTATTAAGTCCAATATTAGGTGACGGTAACGTCTTAGTTAATGTCAAAGCTGAACTAAATTTCGATGAAAAAGAAATGAATATAGAGACCTATGCACCTACTGATGAAGAAGGCGTGAAACATGATCCAGTAGTGAGAAGTGAAAAAATTACTACGGAGAAATATGAGAAAAATGCAAATGAAGTAGTCAGAGGCATACCTGGTACTAAAAATAATGTACCAACTTTTACTGGAGTAGATGTAGAAGGCATTCAGGACATAGGGCCTAGAAAGGATTACGTCAAAGAAGATAAAACGGTTAACTATGAAGTTAGTAGAACTGTCGAGAAAGTTAAAAAAGCGACTGGAGTAATTAAAAAAATCTCCGTAGCCGTAGTAGTTAATAAGGACCTATCTCCACAAGAACGTGCTGTACTAAGACAGACAGTCACTGTGGCTTCTGGCTTAGATACAGAGAGGGGAGATCAAGTAATTATCACTGGCATTAAATTCTCTTCTTCTCGTTACGTAGATTTAGAATCTATAGAAAGAGAAAAACAAGAGCAAGAAATGAAGCGTAAAGCGATTATCAAGAAATTCTCTTTCTTACTCGTAACTATAATAGTCGGTGGTATAGTGACTTTCATACTATTGATGCTGATGAAACGTAGTATTAACTCTGATAATACAGAAGAATTAGATAAATTATTAGATGAAGATGAGGTAGCAATATTGAGCGATATTGATGATAAGATCGAAGAAGCGGAACTAGCTTACAGTAAAAAAATTAGCTTAGATGGTAATAAAACTATCACGAAAATGAAAGATGAATTACAAAAAACCATCGAAGAGAATCCTAAAGCTGTAGCAAAAAGTTTAGAGACGTACATTAATGAAGTAGGAACCTAAATTAATTGAGCTTAAATAATAAACCTAAAAAAGTCTTTTCTAGTAAATTAGAATCACAGTCTAAGCCTGTAGTCATAGGCGGAGTCAGTGAGGAAGAGATGAAAGACCTTCCTACTAAAGAACAAATTTTAAGAGAAAGGATTACCGAAGCAGAGATTAAAGCCCGCCGTTATTTACAGCAAGCCACAGAAAAAGCTGAAGCTGAGGCAGCAGCTATTATAGCTAGAGCTCAAGAAGAGGAAGCTGGGATCAGAGAAAATGCTTATCAAGAAGGTTTCAATAAAGGGGAAGAAGAAGCTGCAAATGCCGTTAATGAAAAATTTAAAACTATACTTGCTAATTCATCAGAAATTCTAAAATCCTTAGAGCAAGAGCGAAAAGAGGCTCTAGAAGATGAAGAAGCTAGCGTACTTGATTTTATTTTTTTGATTGCTGAAAAAATTATAGGGAAAGAATTAAGTCTAAATCCTGAATCTATGCTTAGCATGGTCAAACAAGCTATCGCTGAATTAAGCTATAAGCAAGAAGTCAGTCTATTTCTACCAGCTAGCACTGCAAGTCATTTAAATAAAGTTAAAACTAAGATTCTAAGTGAATTTCCAGACTTGGAAAATCTGATAATTATCTCAGACCTAGATTTAAAAGATGGTGATTTAATTGTAGAAAGTAAAAAAGAACGCTTAGACTTTCGCTTAAAAGCACAGCTAGAAAAGCTTTCACAGAATTTAAAAACCAAGCGAGTCTTCTCTAGTGAAGAACTCAAACTAAAAGAAACAGATTTAGAAGATTAAATTAATAGACCTGTACACATGAAAATTAATTTTCCTCAATTAAAAGAAGATCTAAAAAAATGCTCTAGAGTTCGCACTCTAGGAAAGGTTTCTAAAATAATTGGTTTGACTATAGAAGCTGATGGTCTAATAGTGGAGCTAGGTGAACTATGCTTAATCGAATCTAGGAACGCCTACCTAAAGACAGAAGTAGTAGGCTTTCGTGATAACTATACCCTACTTATGCCTCTAGGAGAGCTTTTAGAATTACGTATGGGAGCAGAGGTTATCCCTACAGGGCAGCAGGTATCCATAAAAGTGGGACCTCGTCTAAAAGGTAGAGTAATAGATGCTTTTGGAGATACTATTGATGATGGCATTAAGCTAAGGGCAGATCATATCGCTACACAGTGGCCAGCTAAGACTTTAAACCCTTTAAAGAAAAGCCGCATAGAAGAACAAATGTTTTTCGGAGTCAGAGCCTTAGATGGTTTTTTATCCTGCGGTAAAGGACAG
>DAISHM010000275.1:0-2643 GCA_036822535.1 Candidatus Caenarcanales bacterium | reverse complement strand
CTCATAATCCATAAATAAATTTATAGTCTCAGCATTACCATCTAATTCATGCACCCAGTGAGCAAATTTACAAGCAGTAAGTGGATAGCCCGCCCAGCCACGATTAGAAAATCTAAAAGCGATATCATCAGAAAGCTGGTAGTTTTTCAAAAGTAATTTTATACGATCACAGCTTACTGGCTGGTAGACGAAGTTTGCACTACGCCAGCCTAAAATCTTATCTGCACCTTCCGCTAATATAGTATTAAAACATTCTTCATCAGCAGCTTGAGCGACTTCATTATTGTAAATAAGCTCAGTATTTCTAAAAGTAGTCGGCTCCACTCCGAATTCATCACGGATAAGCTGTCTCTGCTTCTCTACTTGAAGCTTAAATTCTTCTTTAGAGTAAAGGAAAGCTAGACTGTGATAATAAGTCTCACAGATAAATTCGACACAGCCAGTCTCAGCCAGTCTTTTAAAAGACTCTAAAGTCTCTGGGCTATAAAGCTTCATCTGATCTATAGCCACCCCAGAAATAGAATAAGAAATCCTGAATCTACCATTATGTTTTTTAATCAGCTCTAGCATCAGCTGATTAGTCGGCAAATAGCACTTATAAGCTACTTTACGCATAATCGAAGAATTAGCATCATCGGCTTCGTAAAAGTGTGACTTATTTATATCGAAAATAGTATAACGTCTGAGTCTTTTGGGTTGGTGTACTTGAAAATAAAAGCAAATACTCGGCATACAAACATATTATTACAAAAATCAGGAAAAAGATAGTCTAGATAAGCTTCTTATAAATATCCTGCACTTTCGCTGCTGATTTTTCCCACTGTATGCTCTTCAGCTCTTCAGCTGACTGCGCCTGCAATTCCTTTCCTAGAGCAGGATGCACTAAGACATTTAAAATCTTATTAGCAAGCTCATCTACATCCCAGAAATCAACTTTTAAAGCATTCGATAAAACTTCAGAGACCCCAGATTGCTTAGAGATTATTACAGGAACATCAAAAAGTATCGCTTCTAAACAAGAGATACCAAAAGGCTCTGAGACACTAGACATTACGTAAAGATCACTAGAAGCGAAAAGCTCCTCTACTTCTGGTCTTTTCAGGAATCCAGTAAAATGCACATTACGACCGATTTTAAGTTCGGCAGTCCTTTCTATCAGACGATGCATCATATCACCACTACCAGCGACTACGAACCTTGCATAAGGATAGTGTTTCAAAACTTTAGCCGCAGCTTCTATAAAATAATCGGGGCCTTTCTGGAAAGTAATCCTACAGAGGAATAAAACCAATTTATCCTCAGGATCTTTTCTAACAGAATCATTTCTCTGTGTAGATTTATGCTTAGAAACAGCGTTATGAACCACTTCTATTTTATCTGCATTAATTCCATAGTAATTAACTATATTATTTTTAGTTAAATGACTTACAGCAATAATCTTATCAGCTGCATTTAGACCCATTTTCTCGATTTCATAAATCTGCTGATTTACATTCACGCCGCTTCTATCTGTCTCCAGAGCATGAACGTGACAAATTAAAGGCTTTTTACTAATACGCTTAGCCTCTACCCCAGCTAAGAAAGTAAGCCAATCGTGAGTGTGAATTAAATCGTGCTCTACTTTAGCTGCGATTTTTCCAGCTACATATGCATAACGAAAAACTTCACTGATTAGATCTGGACCATACTGACCAGTAAGGGAAAGCTTATAAAAATTCTGGTGATCTTCTAGTATAGTGCCACTATTTATAAGCCTTTCAATGAACTCTTGATAGCTCTTTTCAGTAAAATACGGTCTAAGAGTACTCTCTATACCGATAATATCCATTCTTTCTTTAAATTCTTCATAGCTTAAAGCTTTCTGATAAGACTCCTCGACGATCTGCTCTGAACTCGATAAAAGATCTAAATGCAGATTAGCATCGACTTTTCCCTGTAAAGTGGGTAGTACAAAAGTAATTTTAGTCCCCAATTCACTGAGGGCCTTCGTCAAATCATGACAGGCTATACCTAGTCCAACACTTATGTATGGGGGGAATTCCCATCCGTACATCAAAACTTTAGCCATATAGAAATGATTATAGAGTAATTAAATTTTAGTTTTTAAATGAATTTTGAAAAAACTTCTTTTCTTAGACTTTGATGTATATTAATCATATGGCGACTTTACTAAAGAGCATTTCTGATAACAAGCTGGTAGCGCGAGATGAGTGGCTAGACACTAACTCTTTAGGCTCCTACGCCTCTAGTTCTATATCTAACTGTAATACAAGAAAATATCACGGTCTTTTGGTTTGCCGTCAAATCGGTTTTCCTGAGAAGTTTGTACTAATATCTAAATTCGATGAAAGTATTTTTTCTAATGATGGTGAAATCTACCTAAGCCAAAATTATTTCACTCCAGGGGTCTAAGTTCCAGACCGAGACATGATTATGGACTATGAGTTCAAACAAGACTTAGTGCCTAAATGGATTTATAGAAGTCCTCAGATGAAAATCACTAAAGAATTAATGATGGTTCAAGATCAAGATATTACGCTAATAAAATATACTTATGAAAATATTTCTAAGGATAAAGCTTTAAATTTAATTTATTTAAATCTAAGACCTTTTTTAGCCTTCCGTAACTTTCATCACCTTAGC
>DAISHM010000274.1:0-2655 GCA_036822535.1 Candidatus Caenarcanales bacterium | reverse complement strand
AATCTTTTAATCGAAAATATAAACGAACATGCCTTATCCCTAGCGAATCTTAAAGTTATTGATAATTTAGGCTATGTCAAACATGCTATTAAAACTTTTAATTATTTCGATGAAAAAAGCATACCAGCGAAGTCTAGCCAAGAATATTTAGTAAATCTACCAAGCAAAGGTATAGATACAGGACGCTGGTTAGTACTTACTGATAGCTTTGATAAAGAAGAATATTTTCGTGTACGGATATAAGAAGATAGGGGCGATATATGAAAATTAATAACGATATTTTAAATAACGCTAATTATTATAAAAGCTCTAATACTGAAGCTCAGCGAGCATCTAAGGAGTTTGAAAGCATGTTTATGCAAATGATGTTAAAAGAAATGCATCCCAAGATAGATAGCGAGGGCATATTAGGTCCGAGTAAATCAGAAGATATGTTCTATCAAATCATGGATGAACAGATAGCTAGGGATATGGTAGATAGTGGTCAAAGTCAATTAGGTCTTAAAGAAGCTTTAGCGAGAGAATATTTTCAAGCACCTTAAAACTGGGTATTATATCTATATGAAGATCTTAGTTCTCTGTGAAATCAAAGAAAGTCTAAAAGAGACTGGCAAATTAGTTTTAAGTGACTCTTCTAGAGAGGTTTTGAAGTTTGCGATCAATAATGCTGGCGCAGAAAATGTCTCAGCGATTCTTTTAGGTGATAAGATATCTGACGTGACTGAAGAAGTAGTAAATCTAGGAGCAGGAAAGCTTTTTAAGGGGGAGTCTGATTTACTTAAATTTTTCAGTTCAGAGATCTATACACAAGAAATTTCTAAATTGCTTAGTAGTGAAAAGTACGACTTCCTCTTCGCTAGTCACTCTGCTGATTCTGAAATAATTTTAGGTATACTTGCAGCTAAACATGAAGCCAATTTAGCTACTGACTGCTTAGACCTAGAAATATCACAGAAAATAGTCAGTAGATCTATGTATTCTAATAAGCTATTCTTAAAATCTTCTCTTAAAGAAGGAAAAACTTCTTTAGTTAGTTTTAGACCTAATAGTTTACGTATCACATCTGAACTATCTAAAGCCAATACTGAAATTATCAATCTAGAATTAGACTCTATAAACCCTCGAATTAAATGTATCGAATTTAAAGAGGCAGCATCTAAAGAACCTTCTTTAAATGAGGCTAGTATTATTATTTCTGGTGGTAGAGCCATAGCTAATAGTGAGAATTTTCAGATATTACGTGCCTGTGCTAGTAAAATCGGAGCAGCAGTAGGAGCCTCTAGAGCAGCGGTAGACAGCGGTTACGCTCCTCATAGCATGCAAGTAGGCCAAACAGGAAAAGTAGTCAGTCCTAATCTATATATAGCTTGTGGCATATCTGGTGCTATACAACATTTTGCAGGTATGGGATCAAGTAAAGTTATAGTCGCAATTAATACTGATAAAGATGCCCCTATCTTAAAGAAAGCTGACTATGCAGTCATCGGCGATCTTTTTGAGGTATTACCCGCTTTAACTGAGTTACTAAGCTGATATGATATCGATTATCATGCCTGAATTTTTCTCTAACGAATTTAATCAGTTCTTACTGGTTAATCAAACTAATAATTCTCTGATATTTAATTTAGCCTTAGCCTTTCTAGGAGGGCTTTTATCAAGCCTCAGTCCTTGTGTGCTTAGCTTATTACCCTTAAACCTCGCTTATATAGGCACTTTAAATATAGAAGATAAAAAAGCAGCATTCTATAAAGCAGCTTCATTCGTTTTAGGTGTATCACTAGTAATGGGACTGCTCGGAGCTTTTAGCAATTTCGCCTTTGCTGTATTCTCTGAATACAGAACCAATTTATACTATCTCATCGGTGCTTTTATAATTCTCATGGCAATGATGATTTTAGGTTTAATTAAATTACCGTTACCACAAATAGTAAGTCAAATGCCTAAAGTACCACCTTTTGTGATTGGTCTTTTATTTGCTCTAATAAGCTCACCATGTTCTAGCCCTGTACTATTTGGGATTCTTTCTATAGCTAGCACCGCAAAATCTGTCCTAGAGAGTGTCATAATCATGTTTGCCTATGCTTTAGGTTACACTGCGATTATTTTTCTAAGTAGCCTTTCTGTAGGTCTAATGAAGCAGCTAAATTGGTTTAAAGCACACAGCGATTTAGTGACTAAAATTAGTGCGATTGTGCTGCTTATAGCAGGGGCTTTTTATATTTATTTGGGGTATTTGCGTAGTCATCTCGTATAACCATATTTTAATCCAAGAATGTTATCTAAAACATTGAGGTTGCGTAGGCACTAATGTCAGAAGTAAATAAATTCGAGCAGTTTTTAAATCGTTTATCATTTCGAGAACTCAGTGCGGGTTCCCCTGATTCAGAATCTGGTTCAGAAGTCCAAAATAAAGTAGGAGAAAGTAAAGATAGGATTTCTGGATTACGTAATTCAAAGATGCAAGAGATTAATGAAAACTTCTCTGAGCATATGGGTTTTAGCTTATTTGACAACGAAGATTATAGCCCACCGCCAGATCTCACCACCATCGCAATGGGGGAAGAAGATGATAGACTAACTAAAAAAGATGAAAAAAAAAAAAAAATAGGTAAAGCAGAAGATAATATCAATCTAAGAAGAGAAAACAACTGATCT
>DAISHM010000273.1:0-2669 GCA_036822535.1 Candidatus Caenarcanales bacterium | reverse complement strand
TTAGATAAATCTAAGCCTGAAAGGCGCTGCTTAAAATGAAGACGGCAGAGATTAGTAAATTTCATAAAATCATCTTTCGCTATCGAAAAGCCTGCTGCTAGTTTATGACCACCATATTTTAAAAATATATTCTCCTGTTCTTGCATAGCTTGCATTTCATAAAAAATATCTAAATCACCGATATCTACCCCACGCACAGAGCCTTTACAGATGTCCTTTTCAATAGACATAATAACCACAGGTAAATAAAACTGCTCCACCAACCGGATCGCAACTATACAAAATGCCCCATGGTGCCAGTTAGCATCGCCTAAAACCAGCACTTTCTCCTCAGAGAGCTCCATTTCCTCAGATATTTTGACTAAAGCTGAATCAAAGATTTGTTTACAGAGTTCTTGCCTACTTAAATTTTCACTATCTAAAAAAGCACAGAGTTCTTCAGCCTCAGCGTAATCTTCAGTAATCATCAGCTTTACAGCTGCTAACGCATCACTAAGTCTACCAGCAGCATTAATACGTGGAGCGATACCAAAGCCGATATGTTCAGTAGTGCCATTCTCAGCAGAACCACTTATATCTAAAAGCTTCTGCAAACCAGGCTTTTTCGTCTTAGCTAAAACCTCTAGACCTCTAATACATAAAATACGATTTTCACTTTTTAGCGGAGCTAAATCAGCTACTATGCCGACAGCTACTAAATCTAGAAGTGAATCTAAATAAGCATCTCGCTTCGTTATATCACTACAGTACTCATTTAGAATGACTTCTGCAAGTTTAAATGCCACCCCTACTCCTGGTAAATAATGTAAAGGATGATTTTCAGCTAGAGTCTTAGGATTACAGTTAGCTATACTGGGCGGAGGATTTAAAGGTATGGAGTGATGATCAGTGACTATAACATCAAGACCTAAAGAGTTAGCATAATCTATTTCATTAAAATTGCTGATACCACAGTCACAAGTAATCATCAAATCTACTTTCTCATCTTCACGAATTTTCTTAATTGCATTTTTATTAAGACCGTAGCCTTCGTGTAATCTATTGGGGATATAGAATGATACTGAAACTCCAATCATCGAAAAGGCTCTATAAAGCAGTGCTACTGAGCTAGTACCATCTACATCATAATCACCATAAATTAAAATCTTTTCCTCTTTATCTATAGCACTTTTAATGCGAGTAAAAGCTTTATTCATATCTGGAATTTCAAAGGGACTCGTGAAAGCCTGCCCCTGAGTATCTATATAGTAATTCAGTAAAGCCTCATCTTTAACTGAACGATTAACTAAAAGCCTAGCTATTAAGGAATCTCCTTCACATAAACTCAGGAAGCTAGGATTAAGAGTCTCTTTGCTACGCAGTTTCCATTTATTTGGCATTTTTAAGTTAGTCTTCTTTCGTTTTCACTAATAGCTATATCATTAATACTCGCATAGCGATGGGTCATATAGCCATCTGCATTAAACTGCCACATCTCATTACCATAGGAACGGTACCATTGACCAGCCTCGTCGTGCCATTCGTATTCAAATCTCACAGCTATCCTATCATCAGTAAAAGCCCAGAGCTCTTTTTTTAATTTATAATCTAATTCCTTTTCCCATTTGGTTTTTAAAAATTTCTGAATTTCTGCTCGACCCGAGATAAACTCAGAACGATTTCTCCATTCAGAATCCTCTGAGTAAGCCATAGAAACAGCGATAGGATCCTTACTATTCCAGGCAGACTCAGCCTTTCTAACTTTTTCTTCAGCGCTAAATTTATCAAAGGGTGGTAGTGGTGGTTTAGACATCAGAGATTTGCATAAAACGCCTCTAAATCATCAGCAGTACCAATATATTTAGAATTCAAATATATCTGTGGCGTAGTAGTAGCACCCGTAACATTAGTCATAGAACGACGGGTAAGCTTATTAGTAAGTACTATCTCTTCGTAGATTACGCCCTTTTCTTCTAGCAATTTTTTCGCTCTAGCACAGTGAGGACAGCCTATTTTACTAAACAGCGTAGCAAAGTCTGGTAACTTTACATTAGGATTAATATATTTAAGCATGGTATCTGCATCAGAGACTTCAAAAGGATCACCATCCTTCTCTGGCTCAATAAACATTTTCTCAATTAGAGAATTTTTAACTAACATTGAATAACGCCAAGATCTTTTACCAAAGCCGATAGCAGATTTATCCACCAAAAGCCCCATCCCAGCAGAGAACTCCCCATTACCATCAGGAATTAAAGTAATATTTTCACATTCCTGATCTTTAGCCCATTCATTCATAACGAAAGTATCATTTACAGACAGGCAAACTATTTCATCTACTCCATTTTCTTTAAATATAGGAGCAAGCTCATTAAAGCGTGGAAGATGTGTAGAAGAACAAGTCGGAGTGAAGGCTCCTGGCAAAGAAAAAACTACTACCGTCTTATTTTTAAATATCTCATCAGTACTCAGTGACTTCCATCTGCCATCTTCAATTATTTTAAATATTACTGATGGTACTGTTTTTCCTTCTCTATTCTCTAACATTTTATTTCCTTAATTAATTGTCCTAGATTGGCTAGATGCCCTAATGCATTTAATTATATGGGATTTTAAAACTAAAAGCAGGCTTTAAAAATGTTATTATCTTTAACCATGGAAGCAGGGTGAGCTCACCTTAATAAAGATAT
>DAISHM010000272.1:0-2671 GCA_036822535.1 Candidatus Caenarcanales bacterium | reverse complement strand
AGTTTAAATGTCAGTAAATAAAAAAATATACAAAGAATTATGGAATATTTTATTTGCTGAAAAGCAAATGCTAGCTGTATTTTTAGCTTATTCTATTTTTATTAGTGTAATTTATCTGACTATCCCTTTAGGGGCACAGATTATAGTAAATATTATTTCTACTGGGGTCTTAATACAGCCTTTAGTAATAATTTCTATAGGTGTTTTATTAGGATTAGTATTCTTAGGCTTTCTAAGAGTATTACAGTTATACATTACAGAGATATTACAGAGAAAAATTTTCGCTAAAATATCGTGGCAGACAGCCTCTCGTTTATTAAAGGTTGCTCAAAAACATTTATCTGAGGTTTATGCTCCTGAATTAGTGAACAGATTCTTTGATACGGTTACTATACAAAAAGCACTAACCATAATACTTCTAGAAGTGCCAGTCGCTTTTTTGCAGATAGTGGTAGGTCTAATTATTTTAGGTATTTATCATCCATTTTTAGTGGTATTTGATATTTTTCTTATTGCGGCGATAGTACTTATAGTGAGCTTAGGTTTTAAAGGTTTAGAAACTAGCTTAGCTGAATCTAGCTCTAAGTATAAAGTGGCTTATTGGTTAGAAGAAATAGCTAGATGTAATGTCGGCTTTAAGATGAATGCTAAAGATGATTTTCTTCTTAATCATTTAGATGAGAAGATTCTACATTATCTCTCTGATCGAAAGCAGCATTTTAAAGTCATTTTAAGACAGATATCTGGTAGTTATATACTTGAAGCCTTCGCTAGTGCAGGGGTTTTGGCTATAGGGTCTTGGTTAGTTATCAGCGGTAATATGACTTTAGGTCAGCTGGTCGCTGCTGAAATTATTATTCTGATGATTTTAGCGGCTATAGATAAAATTACGCAAAAATTAGAAAGCTGGTACGATCTGCTCACTGCGATAGATAAAGTTAATTATATTAATAAATTATCTATAGAGAAAAAGGATGGAGTACTTTTAGAACCTAGAGATAAAGGTGCTGAGATTAAAATAATCGATTTAGACTTTTCTTATACTGATACTGTAAAAGTTTTTAATAAATTGAACATGGAGCTAAAGCCTGCTGCTAGAGCCAGTTTGGTTGGGGTTAGTGGCTCTGGAAAAACTTCTTTAGCTTATATACTCTCTGGTCTATATGAGATTAGTACGGGGTCAGTGTTTGTCGATGGTAGAGATTTAAATTCTATAGATTTAGATAGCCTTAGAGCTAGGTTTGCCTTAGTGAGTGATTTCAATGAAATCTTCTCTGGTACAGTAGAAGAGAATATTTTATTAGGCAGAGACCATTTAGCTAAAGAATCTTTAGAAAAAGTTATAGAGATGCTAGAGCTAGAAAGGGATTTACGTAAATATCCTAATGGTATTAATACTCATCTTTTAAGTGAAGGTAGGAATATCTCTCTAGGACAGAGGCAGCGTATTTTAATAGCTAGAGCTGTTATTGGTAATCCTCAATTGTTAATTCTAGATGAGGCTTTTGGTGGTATGGATGAAATGACTAAGCTTAAGATTATTAATAAGATGTTTGATCTGAAAAATCCATGGACTATACTTAATATCACTCATGATGCGGAGGTCGTAGCTAGAACTAATGAAATATTTTTATTAGAAGATGGCTGTATTAAAGAGAAGGGCTTAATAGATGATTTATCTAATGACTCTAACTCGGCTTTCTCTAGGCTGTTTCCAGAGCTTGCGAAATTTAAAATAAGGGAGTCGTTTTAGTGAGATCTTTAGCGAGTATTGAGACACCAGTTATACTGAAGGGTTTTATCTATGTAGTGGCTAGTTTCTTTTTCGTAGCTTTTATTTCTCTTTTTTTACCATGGCGCCAAACTATCACTGGGACAGGGAAAGTTACGGTTTTTTCACCGATGAATAGACCACAAACCGTAAACTCTCAGATTAATGCTAAGCTGGTGAAAATTTATATACATGAAGGCGACTGGGTAGAGCGTGGGCAGCTTTTAATTGAATTTGAAGAATTAGATGAAAAATTTTTAGATAAATCACAGTTAGAGAGGCTTAAAGCACAGAGATTAGCTTATTTAGATAAACGAAATGCAGTAGAGAGGCTGATTTCTACTCTAGAAAGACAGATTAATTCTTTAGTTAGGGTGCAATCAGCAGTAGTACCTAATGCTGACATAGAAATTAGGCAGACAGAGGATAAACTCACGGCTTCACAGCAAAAACTAAGAGCTGCTGAGCAGAATTATAAGACAGCACAATTAAATTTTACTCGTAGTGAAAAGCTCTTTGAGAAAGGTTTAATCTCTAAGCGTGATTTAGAGTTAGCTGAACTTGCTATCGTGAAATCTAAATCAGAGTATGAAGCTTCTACTGCTGAGCTGAATATAGCTTCTCGTGATATAACTCAATCACAGCTAGGGCTAACTAAAGTCTCTGCTGAAGCTGCATTGAAGGTTCAGGAGGCGGAAGCTAAGCTAGCACAATCTTTTGAGAAATTAGCTGATATTAATAGCGAGATATTTAAATTAGATATAAATTTAGCGAATTTAGAAAGTAGGATTTCTCAGCGTAAGATTTATGCACCTGTAGATGGTCAAGTAGTTAGATTAAAGGTTTTAGGACAGGGGGAGACTGTAAAGTCTGGCTATGAAATACTTACTTTTGTTCCTA
>DAISHM010000271.1:0-2680 GCA_036822535.1 Candidatus Caenarcanales bacterium | reverse complement strand
TCAAGATGACTAGTTTTAAAATTTTGCAAAGAAAGCTCTGGATCCGCATCTGGATTAAAAACTGTCTCAAGCCCTTCATTAAAAAATCTAAGTGATACTGGTTTTCTCAAGTCTGGATTAGGTTTTAGCAAACCTACTTTTTGCTCAGCTACAGGTATAATGATGGCTAAACTAGAATCAGCATTTAATATCCCACTAAATACTGGTGAAGCCTCTCTAATAAATCCCCCAGTCTCTGTCAAGACTCGCTTAGGATCATCGACTAATGCCATTTTTGCGGCAAGCCTACGAGGATCTAAATTAGAATCCAGCACCTCAACCATTTTAGCTAAGCCACTATCATCATCAGTAGTGTGCTTAGTAATCTGAGGCTGAGTTATACCAAGCTTGGGTAAAACAGAAAGTACGTAATTACTAAGAGAAGTCATAAGTGTTTCCTTGTAAAATTATTAATAATTAAAATAATATTATCAAAAATCGAGAAAGCCTAATTTGTATTAACAGGTGCAATGGACAAAATAGAAGGATTTAGAATTAGAGCTACCAATCTTGAAGACTTTTCTCAAGATATGCTTAAACAGTTTGCAGACACTGGGCTTAGTGAAAATAAAATAAATAAGATTTCACAAATATTATGGAAACAAAATCAAGATGATAAATTTGTTTCTAGAAAAGAATTTGAAGCACTTGCTGAGTCTGAAAAATTTGACTTATTCACGCCTTGGAGCTGGTTCTCTACACGTACTAACTACAGTGATCAGTGGGAAAGCCTCTCCTCTGGTGAGCTCAAACATTCAGCTGGCTATTTAGCTAAAAATAAAGGATTTTATAGTTTTTCTGAAGGTGACACTGTAAAAGAGATATCAGCGACTAATTTAAGAGATATGAAGGAATATCAAAAACAAATTGATGAATATGCAGCTCGCTACATGAATGAAAATTCTAAGATTTCAGTTTTAGAGGTCACTCAAAGCAGTGGTCAGAAAAAATACTTCGTTACACACTATGACCCAGAAACTCAAAGAAGCAGCATAACAGCTTTAAAAGCAGATCAAGAGAGTGATCCTAGAAACCCTGTTCAAACCAAGAACTCAGAAAATTCAAATAATTTAAATACCTATAATAGTCGTGGTGACTTAATTCAAAGTAGTAATAACAGTTCACTTAATAGTGATAATCAAAGTTTATATTTTGATGGCAAACTAGGCTGGGTACATCAAGATAAAGAAGGGAACTGTGTAGTTCTTGCCTGAATTATTGCTACAAGCAATGACTCTAAAACTAAAGAGCAGCTTGAGAAACAAATTACAGTAGATCCATTTGGTAACTATGTCGTTTATCTCCCTGGTGCTAAGAGTGATAAGAATGAAGGCGAGGGTGATATTTTTTCAGATGAAGTCAATGGTGGAGCTTATGTCGTAATCAGCAAAGATGAATTAAGGAGCAGCTTTGCGAGATATGATGGTGAAGTTTCAGTACTAGCCCTAGCTGTAGAAAAATATTTCAATCAATATGGAAAAAAAGATGACAGATTAGTCTTAGATTCAGAGACAGAAACTATAAAAAAACAAAAATTCGATACGACCACTCAAGGTTTAATACCAGCAGTACACGATATTCCACTACTACTTACTGATCAGCAAGGGACTTCTATGAATGTAAATAGCGAAGCATGGCAGAAATTAATTAGAGAAAAACCCAATAATTTACAAGTAACCACTTCTTTTGATTTACCAGACAATCAGCGAGTACAGGTGGGAGAAGATAGCAGCCAAATTTTAACAGAAAGACATCGCTATGCTGTAACTGCTTATAACGCTGAGCGAAATACTTATACCATCGCTAATCCATGGGATAGTACTAAAGAGTTTGAGCTTAATGCTGAATATTTTGAACGTTATGCAAGTGATGTGATTAGTCACACTCAAAATAACTAAAAAGCCGACCACATCATAAATGCAATCGGCTTCTAGTCAATATTTCAAGTTAAATAAACTTAAACCGCTACTGGCAGCTTATTACCCACCAATACAGCTAAATCACAAAGTCTATTAGAATAGCCATATTCATTATCGTACCAAGAAAGCACTTTAACTTGTTTCTCAGCTACTACCATAGTCATATCACCGTCAATGATAGAAGAGTGAGCATCACCTTTAAAATCGATAGAAACTAAAGGCTCGTCAGTATAAGCTAATATACCTTTAAGATTAGTCTCAGCAGCTTTCTTAAGCACTGCATTAATTTCATCTTTAGTGACAGCTTTCTCTAGAGTAAAGACTACGTCTACTACAGAGACATTAGGCGTAGGAACTCTCATCGCATAACCATTTAATTTACCAGCTAAATGAGGTAACACTAAACCGATAGCTTTAGCTGCTCCAGTAGTAGTAGGGATCATAGACATAGCAGCAGCTCTAGATCTTCTAGGATCTGAGTGAGCATTATCTAATAATCTCTGATCCGAAGTATAAGCATGAATAGTAGTCATCATACCGTTTAGAACTTTAAAATTATCATCAATAACTTTAGTAAAAGGTGCTAAACAGTTAGTAGTACAGCTCGCATTAGAGATAATGTGATGCTTAGCTGGATCATATTTATCTTCATTAAATCCCATAACTTAAGTAATAACTACAATTTTAGATGAAGCAGAAATAAGACATTAAATAGCTCCTGA
>DAISHM010000270.1:0-2680 GCA_036822535.1 Candidatus Caenarcanales bacterium | reverse complement strand
AAAGTTATTTATCAGTGCCTTTAATCTCTCAAGCTAAATTATTAGGTACTATTACTGTGCATCAGTGTGATAGAGAGAGGGAATTCTCTTTAGAAGAAATTAATTTCATATTACAAGTCGGTTCTGAAGCGGCAGTAGCAATAAAAAATGCAGAGCTATTCGATACTATCGATAAAATGAGTAAAACTGACCCAGATACTGGTCTTTATAATAAAAAATATTTTAATGCTGTCGCTTTTGAAGAGGTCTTAATCGCTAAAGCTAATCAGAGACCTATATCTTTAATGATGCTAGACCTCGACTATCTAAAATCAATTAATGATAATTTAGGGCATGAAGCTGGAGATGAGGCGATTATTATTATGTCAGAAGTTTTAAGTAAGACGCTGCGTAATACCCCCGTAAACGAAGTTCAGAAAAGGGTTTCAGATCTAGTCGGCAGATATGGCGGTGATGAGTTCATAGTGCTTTTACCGAATACTAATTTAGAGGCTGCTTACCAAGCGGCTACTAGAATAAGAAAGAATCTCAGTAAATCACGCCATAGCAGCTGGAATCAGCCACTCACCTGTAGTATAGGTATAGCTGGCATACCAAATGATGTCTATGACTTTAATCAGCTAAAAATCAGAGCTGACCAAGCTCTTTATCTATCAAAGAAAAAAGGGAGAAATGCTATAAGTACATCTAGGGAAATTTAGATGGACGATATAGCTTCAATTATCACTCCAGCTGGCATAGCTGCTATAGCAGCGATTCGCATTAGTGGTCCAAATAGTCATTCTATTATAAAGAAGATTACTAATTTAAGCGAAAAAGATTTAGTCGCTGGTACTTTTAAATTAGCTTGGATTAAAGATGGGGGTGTAGCCGAAAGCTACGTAGACCAGGCTCTTATTTTATGCTTTAAAGCCCCTAAAAGTTTTACGGGTGAAGATGTAATTGAAATCCAATGTCACGGCGGAACTTGGCTGAGTAAAAGAATTTTAGAATTAGTTTTAAATAATGGCGCAAGACTAGCTAAGGCTGGAGAATTTACAGAAAGAGCGATTTTAAATAAAAAAATTGACTTAAGCCAAGCCGAAGGGATTTTAGATTTAATTCACTCTCGTGGAGAGCTTTCCAGCCATAATGCGTTAAAGCTATATTCAGGGAAATTAGGTAGAAAAGTCTCAGGAATTAGAGAAGAGCTTATAAGCATATTTAGTGAATTAATTGCCTGCATAGATTTTCCAGATGAAGTCGCAGAATATGCCCCAGACCTTTTTTCTTCACGCTTAGAGACTGTCATCGAAGAGATTAGAGAAATTTTAGCTAGTGAAAAATCTGGACTAATTTTACGTGAAGGTTTTAAAGTAGCTTTAGCTGGCGCACCTAACGCTGGAAAATCAAGCCTATTAAATGCACTACTCGGCACAGAGAGAGCCATAGTAACTGAAATAGCTGGTACTACTAGAGATATAATCGAAGAATCGATCAATATAGATGGGCTTAGCGTAGTATTTTTAGATACAGCTGGCATCCGTGATAGCTCTGATAAGGTAGAGCAGATAGGTATAGAACTCAGTAAAAAAGCACTTTTAGAAGCTGATTTAATTTTATGGTTAGAAGATATGAGTTTAGCGGCTAAAGAATCGCTAGATAAGCATGTCACTGAAGGAAGCGGTTTTTCACTAATACAGAACACTTTTAAGCAAATCAATGAAAGCAATCAAGAAGAGCTTTTCAAGCGTTTAGTTAAAATCGGTACTAAATTAGATCTGCTAAATACAGCTCAAGAAAATGCATATGAGCTCTGCATTTCAGTTAAAAATGAAAATAGTTTAAATGAGTTAAAGAAATTAATTTTCTTAAAAGCGAATCCAGAACTCAAAGACATTCGCGACCATAATAAGGTAAGTATTAACACTAGGCAAGCAGATGCACTCAGGCAGGCAGTAAATGAATTAGAAAAAGCTATCATAGCTTCTAAATCTGGTCTAGCACATGATTTTTGGACTATAGACTTAAAATCAGCAATTTCTAAACTCGGTGAAATTACTGGCGATGAACTAAATGAAGAAATTCTAGATGATATGTTTAGTAAGTTTTGTATAGGGAAATAAAGCTTAGATATGATGTGGTAACATGAAAATATGATTTTTGCGGGCATGTGGAAGGGAGTAGTTTTAGGTTTTACGATGCTATCTTTCGTATTAATTATGTTCGTTACAGTATTTTCTAAAGTAATGCCTGGTGTAGATGATGATGGCGAAGAAATTAAGCCTGAAGAAATGTAGTAGATAAATGCGCGATCTTTTAGCTATTTACTCAGCCCGCCTCTGCACAGATCTTCTAAGATTTTTTAAATTAGGGAATGGCAGCAGTCTACCTGGTAGAGTAGCTTTAAAATTATTTCCCGATCTGTAAGTTAAAGCTAATACAGAAATTAACCAAAATCCTAATGCTCTTAAAATCATGGTTTCAGGAACTAACGGTAAGACCACCAGTGTAGGCTTACTAGATTCTATCTATGAAAACATTAAAGATAAGGAAAATTTAATTAGTAATCGCCTGGGAGCTAATCTCTACTACGGCATCAGCACTGCATTCTGCTATATTCAAGGAAGATTTAAAGAAGCTGATTTTATTTTAGAAGTAGATGAAGCTGCACTAAAGACTTTAGTAAAGAATATTAAAC
>DAISHM010000269.1:0-2694 GCA_036822535.1 Candidatus Caenarcanales bacterium | reverse complement strand
TCAAATCATCGACCCAATTAGTTTAGAACATTTATATTATTTACCTATTAACTTTAAAAAGATATAAATTAATTACTGATTTAAAGCCTTAATAAAATCTCTAAATGAACTTAAATCTAAGCTTTTATCTTCTTCTAAAACTCGAATCGCTTTAGTTCCTACTATCGCTAAATCTACCCCTGCCTTTAGTGTCTCTGAGACCTTTTCAGGACTATCTATGCCGAAGCCCAGCCCTATAGGCTTATCTGGAGCATATTTTCTTAAAAATGCAATTTTTTCAAGTAAAGCTTCCTGTAAAAGATTATTATCAGCTCCCTGATTATTGTTAGCTTGCCACTTCTGAACATCAGTATTAGAACCAGTTATACCTACACGACTAACTAGATATATAAAAGGCTCTGAGAGTTCTGCGATTCGCTTTATTCTCTCCTCGGTACTAGTAATGGCTGCAAGTAAAGTTAAAGTCAGACCATAAGATTTAAGAGTCGCAGAGACGCTTTCAGCCTCATCTACAGGTAAATCTGGTATTAATAAACCCTTCACACCTAAGCTTGCTGCTTTTTTCGCTAATTTATCTAAACCATAAACAAAGACTGGATTATAGTAAGTAAAAAGAATTAAATTATTTAGACCGAAGCTAGAAGACACTAGAGATAAATTAAGCTCAGCCCTAGCTTGCTCAATTAAACTAAAGATACCATCAATATTAATACCATTCTTTAAAGCCTGGAAACTAGCATTCTGAATAACTGGACCGTCAGCTAAAGGGTCTGAGAAGGGTATACCAAGCTCTATCAAAGAGACTTTCTCTTCGTGAAGAACCTTTAGTGCTTTTACACTCGACTCTAAAGACGGATAGGCTGCTGTAATGAAAATGCCTAGCATTATTCTTCGTGATGCTCTTCAGGTTTATTAGCTTTCAAAACTAAAAAGAGAACAGTTCCTACTATTACGGTGAGTGTCCCAAATATTGCGATTGCCATCATAAATGTATTATATCCTGTCTTTAGAAACCTCTTAGAATCAATGCCGCAGCAACTCGATTTAAAGCGATACAATAAGCCGACTGTCTTAAACCTATATTCTTTTCACGTGCAAGCTTAGTAACATTCTGAAAAGCTTTCATCATATAAGTTTCCAGCTCCGCAGCGACTCTCTCATACGACCAATAAAACTGCTGGAGATTCTGTACCCACTCAAAATAACTAACTATGACCCCACCTGCGTTAGCGAGTACACTAGGTACTATCAGTACGCCTCTTTCAAAAAGTATGGCATTAGCTTCAGCAGTAGTCGGTGCATTAGCAGCTTCTAATAAGATTTTTAAGTTCTTAGCATTCTTAGCGACCTTTTCTGTGATTGCTTTAGATAGTGCTGCTGGTATAAGCACATCACAATCTAGCATTAAAAGCTCATCACGAGGAATACTAGTAGCACCAGTAAAACCATCTAAAGACTCGTTATGTGCATCAGCATAAGCTTTTAGTGCTTCCACATCTATACCTTCTGGGTTATAAACCGCACTTACAGCATTACTAATACCGATGATCTTAGCGCCCAACTCCTCTGAAATAATCTTAGCGCTGAAATAACCTACATTACCGAAGCCCTGTATCGCGACCGTGAGTTCCTTCGGATCATAACCCCTATATTTACAAGCTTCTCTAAGACAGATAGCTACACCTCTACCAGTCGCTTCCAGACGGCCCTGTGAGCCACCTATCTCTAAAGGCTTTCCAGTAACTACCGCTAATGAATTATTAGAATGTGATTTAGAGAACTCATCGTAAATCCAAGCCATGATTTGGGGATTAGTGTTTACATCTGGGGCTGGAATATCGACATAGGGGCCAATATTATCACCTAGATGGGAAACTAGGGCTTTAGTAAGCCTTCTTACTTCATGGAATGAGAGTTTCTTAGGATTAATCGCTACCCCACCTTTAGCTCCACCGAAAGGAATATCGACTAGAGCAGTCTTCCAAGTCATAAGATTAGCCATCTCTCTGACTTCCTGAAGATTAACCTCTTCGTGATACCTAATACCACCCTTAAACGGGCCGCGAGCATTATTATGCTGTACTCTGTAAGCATGAACTGGCAGTAAACTACCGTCATCTAGTCTTAAAGGAATTTCCATGAGGATTTCCCGCTTACAGGTATTTAGGTACGAAAGTATCTGGTCATTAATCTCTTTACCGTGAAGATTCTGTTTACGATTTAAAGCGAATGCAGAAGCCGCATCATAACAGGTTTTCCCCCCTAAAGTTAGATCTGAATTAATTATAGATTCATCGAATGCCATACTTAGTGTGTTTTCAAACGCCATTGTTTGATCTCCTTTTGCTATTATGTCTAAGCAATACTTTACCACGTAGGCAGTTAAAGATCTGCATAAAAGAAGAGATGGTTTCCTTAAGAAATTATTTAAAAGAAAAATACCCTGAGCTTTCTAATAAAGTCATCAAAAAAAGCTTAGAGATGGGAGCCTGTACTGTTAATGGGAAAATCGAGCGATACGCTTCTAGGGAAATTAGCCCAAATAAAGATAAAATCATTTACCGCAAGGTGAAAGACACTAGCCATAAGCAACTCATTATTGATAAAGCACGAATTATCTTTGAAGATGAATACCTACTAATTTACGATATAGAAGGTCATTACCCTAGTTTAGAAACTAACTCTAAGACACAG
>DAISHM010000268.1:0-2697 GCA_036822535.1 Candidatus Caenarcanales bacterium | reverse complement strand
AAGCTGATGCTGGGAATAATATAGTATTAAGACAAAGCATAGAGGAATTTAAAAGTCTTAACCTGAATACTTTAAAAAAGGCTTTTCATTAAATTAAGAAAATAGATAGGTAATCCTAAAAAGCTTAATTCAATTCAGCTAAATCAGCAAGTATCTCGGCTGCATGCTGACTAGGATTCACATTAGGATATAATTTCGCAAACTTACCTTCTTTATCAATTAAAAAAGAAATTCTCTTAATGAAAATGCCATCAGCACCATAGAGCTTAGCTACTTCTTTCTTGGTATCAGCCAAAAGACTAAAAGGTAAATTATATTTAGCAATAAACTTTTTATGGCTAGCCTCATCATCAGCACTAATACCAAAGACTTTTACATCTAACTGTTTAAAATTATTAATATTATCTCTAATAGAACAGGCTTCAGCAGTACATCCCGGCGTATCATCTTTAGGATAAAAATAAATCAAAACATACTTACCACGATATTTAGATAAAGTCTCAGCTATTCCATTTTCATTATTTAAAGTAAAATCTGGGGCTAAACTACCAATTTCAAATCCACTATTCATCTCTGCCTTCTCCTTAGAACCTTTTTTAGAGCCACTTTTAGTCACAGACTTAGGCTCATTTATTATTTTAGACTTTTCCGCTGCACAAGACATGCAGTTAAATAAAATAGTTAGTAATAAAATAGTTTTTTTCATATAAAATCCAGCATTATTAATAATAGCTAATCACGAATAGCGAAGCCATCAGCATCTGTCTTAGAGTAGGAAAATTCGTCTAGAAGAGCATATTTCAGGTCTGTAGAATTTTCTGGGATACAGCTTAATTTGAGGAAATCAGCTCCAGTATTATTAAGTCCTAAATCTCCTTTCACTAGTAAAGAAGAACCTGACGCTAAATCTATGTCCTGAGTAAATTCAAATCTAATTCTTACACTATCTGCTAAATTACACTTTTTAAGCTTAAAGGGAAGACTACCTAAATTAAGTAAGCTAGCGTTTTCATCACCGATAACCTTCATTCTATCTATCTTTAATGCCGAAAAAGCTATAGTTTTAGCTAAATAAAAAGGATTCTCTAAAGCATTTAAGAAATAAGTACTTTTAAGATCTTCATTTTTCACTTTTAATATAGAGCTAAGATCTAAATACTCTCCAGTAAATTTATTTTTCACTGTGGCTTTCAGTGGATTAGTTTTAATTAAAAGCTCTTCTTCAAAGCTTTCCACAGGCATATAGAAAAAGCTCCTCTCTTCTGAAGCTATACTTTTATAGCCCCTATCATATGTGTAGATTTTAATGGTATTTAAACCAGCTTTAGTATTAGTTATTATCATCCTTTCTCTAGCCTGCTGAGCTTCTAGTGGACTAAGATTTAAATTATTCATAATTTCAGAAAGATCTATTTCACTTTCATTCAATATATAGCTAATTGAATTAATCCCCTCACCTGCACTAATCAATGAATCTAGATGTGAAAGATCTAAAATAAGATCAGCATTAAGCTTAAAATCCTGAATAGCAGCAGGTCTTAATTTAATTAACTCTCTTATGCTCTGCCAAGGAGTCTTCAAATAAAGACTTTTAAATTTATACTCTAAAAGATAATCCCCATAATCTATATCTGCGGGGAATTTAAGCCTAAGCTCTTTTTCACCTAAAGAAATAAGTTCTAATGGGAAAAGCTGATTAGCCTCAGGCTCTCTTAAACGAAATTTATATGCTGAGTCTAAATTCTGGATTAGACTTTCAGCTTCTAGCTCAAGAGTCATATCTTTACTATAAAAATCTTTTAATAAGCGAAACTTAGGGTTAAAAGAAATGACCTTAGCTTTAAGATCTAGAGCTAAGCTGCATATTATAAAACTTAGAATAAAAATTATTTTCATATTAAATCTCCATTATTTTTTTAAAAACTATTTCTGCTGCTGGCTTATTCACGAGGTTTTTCATCAATAAGCTACTAAACTCCCCACCAGTACGAGCGTCTAGATCAGCTGCCAGCTCTGCTAATTTAAATTTATTCGCTCTAGTCTGTAATAGAGGGTTAGCTAGCATATCCCCGATTAGGTTACGCCGCTGAAAGTAAATTTGAGTTAGTTCAGTTAAAAGATTTTCACGAATATTAGCAGAGACCCTAGCACTATTAATGATATCGACTATTTCTGGGTCATAGATTAAGCGATCTAAATGCCAAGTAAAGCGAAAACCTGTATTAAACTCATTATCACTAGAAGCTTTGCGATTTTTATCTATAGAAGTATTGATAGAACTATCTCCCGAATCAAAGGCATCTGCTCCCCTAGTTTCTAAGCTGCTTAACACATAATCTGAATTATCAAAGTTAGTATCTAACTGTGGTAGAACATTTCTTAACCTAGCCTGTCTTTTATACTTAGAAAAATTTTCTCCAGAAGGAATACCAGAAAACTTAAGAGCTAGTGTTTGTAAGCTTTGTATACTAGGATCTAGTGAGAGAATTAAGGCTAGATCTTGGTTTATAGAATTTTCAAGAAAACTAACCTTATTCCCCTCTGGACTACTAACAGATTCTATACTCGGCAAAGGCAATACAGGAGGATCATTAATGAACCCTAAATTTTCAGCATAAGTCAAAACTAATTCATATAATTCACCACGAAAATTTCCTAATAACATCTCAATTTTATTATCACTAGAATTAACACTAC
>DAISHM010000267.1:0-2721 GCA_036822535.1 Candidatus Caenarcanales bacterium | reverse complement strand
ATTAAGATAATGAAAGCTTTAATTCATTTATTGATTGACTATGACCTCGTCACATTCAGGGATTTAATTCATTTAGAAGATATTGAAAATATTAACACCCAATGTCCATATTTATTAAGCAAAGAAGAAAATGGCTTCTATATACCTCGTCGGGTATTTTATGTTCTAGGTTTTCTTGTAAGAATTTTTGGTGATTTAGATAAATTTAAGGTGCAGTTAGAGAGCTTGAAGAAACGTCATGGAAAGGCTGTGATTCAAGATAATCATAATTCTATCTATCATTCATTGATAAATTTGTACCAAGATCTCTATCTTCCGAGTCGATATCATGATGTTGATCGGCTCAATGTTCATTATTATATGGAGAATGGAAATGAATATATTAGAGTTAAGGCTAAACCTCTTAATACTGGAGACCTATGTGAAAGTATTAGTAAATCTATAGAAACATTTGAGGAAGAATGTCTTCATGATTTTAATGAATTATTCTCCATTAAAAACTGAGTTCTTGAATCTAGAAAGTTTGCTTGATATATAATGTGTTAAGGGGATAAGCCATCATAGACCAGTTCTTTGTAGATGTAAATGTTGTGAAAGACTGACTATAAATGCTTTCTAGTACTGCTCTCTCCACATCTAGATCTTTAATAATCTGAACAAAACGTCTTTATCTACTGGTTGTGTAGAGGTCTCTCATTGTGAATATGGAATGATAAAACAGTAATAAAAAAGGGTCCCCGCTCCGCAGTAACCCTTATCTAATTTTTACTATAATAGATGTAGGCTAGGTTCGAGTGTCAATGACTCTCTTACACACGGCGTGAGGCCGACGTTCACCTACATGATGTATCGTACCACGATGTATTATATTATGACTAAGGAACTCATGGAATCTAGTATTTATGAATTTTTAGAAAAAGTCACGTAAGTAGCACAAGCAAAGCCTACTAGGTTAAAAGCAAAAAAGAATGTCAAAATAGCAGCTTCTGGAGACATATTTATTAATTTACTAGAATAGCTTAATTTCCTTATCAATATATCTTTATTCCTCAGCACACAGAGAAAGCTAAAACCTAGAAAAATAGAAAACGATATACATCTATATAGTATAGATTCTAATTAACTTTTAAATACTTTAGTGATTAAAAATTCAGGTGAATATAAGATAAAATGTAATTATGGAGCAGTCTTTAGAGATTAAGAATCTTCAAGCTCAGTGAGCTAAAGCAGAGCGTCAGAGTAAATCAGATAAAGCTTTTATTAATAAGCTAATAGCTCAGAAGAAAGAATTAGAGATTCGTATAAGTCTTTTATTTACAGAGCTTAGTAAATATGAGGCTGCTAGAGGATTAAATATAAAGCTGAAGAAGTTAATTAAGATGAAAAATCTTTGAAAGTTAAAGAAACTTTCGAACATAGCAAAATTACTATATTTTATATAAAGTTAATTAGATAAATAGTAATTAACTGCATATGAAATATAGCTAAGTGGTATATTATTTATATAGTTAATTTATTTTAAATAACATATCTAGCTATAAAATATAAAATGAATTCTCTAAACTCAGAATCAAAATTAAAAACCAAGCTAGCTCAATTACTAAGCTCCTCTGCGGAGCTTATCAGCGTAGATACTGCTGTCAGTGCTTGGGGGGTATCTAGAGAGAAAGCTAGAATGACTTTATATAGCTTCTGTAAACAAGGCTGGCTATCTAGGATTAAGCGAGGTTACTATGTTCCCGTAGATCTATCGTCTAGATTAGAGTCCCCACCCTTAGAACATCCTTGGGCTATCGCAAGTAAACTATGGAAGCCCTGCTATATTGCTGGCTGGACGGCTTGCGAATACTGGGATTTTACGGAGCAGATATTTAATACGGTGCAGATCTTCACTAGTAAGCAGCGAAATCAGCAAGAGTATGAGCTTAATGGCACTAAATACATTCTGCACACAGTACAAGAATCTATGATTTTCGGTACTAAGACTGTATGGCAGGGACAGAGTAAGGTGCGGATCTCAGATCCTAGTAAAACAGTTATAGATATGTTTTACAAGCCGTCATATTTCGGTGGAATTAAGCAGGTGACGGAGTTTTATAAAAACTATTTAAACTCTAAGCATAAAAATATAGATCTATTAATAGATTATGCCTTAAGGTTTAATAAGGGGGTGGTTTTTAAACGACTAGGTTTTATTACAGAAAGAATTTCCCCGCAGGAGAAAGCTATTATAGAAGTGGCTTACAAGAATTTAAGTGCAGGTTATTCTAAATTAGATACTGATTTACCTAAAGATCAGTTAGTGAGTAAATGGCGTTTGTGGGTTTCTAAGGGTTGGGTTAAGGATATGAATCTGTGATAACTAAAAATGAAATTAGTGATTCTTCTGCGAGACTGGGCTTAAGCCTAGATGTGATAGAGAAAGACTATGTGCTTGGCTGGGTATTAGCAGCTATTAATCACGATTCTGAATTAAAAGATAAATGGATTTTTAAAGGTGGTACCTGCCTTAAGAAGTGTTTCTTTAAAGATTATAGATTCTCAGAGGATTTAGATTTTACGCTCATGAACAAGGCTCACCTAGACACTAAATTCCTTGAAGAAAAATTTAAAAGCCTTTCTGAATGGGTTTATGAGAATAGTGGCGTAGAACTGCCAATAGAGGATATAAACTTTAAGGAACGTGAAACCATACGAAACACAGTCTCAATTAAAGGCAAA
>DAISHM010000266.1:0-2727 GCA_036822535.1 Candidatus Caenarcanales bacterium | reverse complement strand
TTTTTTTAAAAAGCTTTGATACCAAAACTCAGATTTTACTCAGAGTGGCGTTAATAGGGGTTATAGTCGGCTGTATCGCAGTAGTATTCAGAATACTTACAGAAAAGCTCAGTCATATTTTCTTTTATAATCTTTACCATCGTGAATATTGGTATGAGTGGCTTTACCCAATTGGGATTTGCACAGCGGGAGGTCTTTTCGCAGGAATAATTACTCAAAGATACGCTAAAGATGCAGGTGGTAGTGGTATTCCTCAAGTCAAACATGCATTAAATAACCCCAATATCACGATTAAACTGAGAACAGTAGTAGTAAAATTTATAGGCTCTGTGATCGGTATATCTTCAGGTCTCTCTTTAGGACTTGAAGGGCCTACTATACATATCGAAGCAGGCTTGGGGGCTAAAATTGCCAAATTACTAAATAGCAAACACCAGAAAAGAGCCTTAGCCAGTGGTGCTGGAGCGGGCTTAGCTGCTGCCTTCAATACTCCTATAGCTGGAGTTCTTTTTATAATTGAAGAATTAGATAAAGATTTTTCAAGCTCCTCTCTAGGTCCTGCGATAGTGGGTACTGTCTCAGCTGCAATTACTTGTAGATTACTTTATGGTGATTTTTTTGCTTTCCATTTTCAGTCTAGTAACGGCATGAATCTTCCTGCCATACCTTTTTATATATTTCTAGGAATAGGTTGTGGCATTATTGGTATCGCCTTTCAGAAATCTATATTAAAATCTCTGAATTTTTATCAAGAAAAACTCAGTTTTATGCCAGCTTGGATGCACGGTGGTCTAGCTGGTTTTATTACTGGCATAGTCGCATTATGGCTACCAGAGGCTATCGGAGCTGGACACTCGACCTTAGAAGGCACGCTAGCTCAAGCCTATATTTGGTGGATGATTCCATTAATTTTCTTTTTTAAATACTTGCTTACACTAGTCGCTTACGGTAGTGGCATACCTGGTGGTATATTCGCCCCAGCTTTAATCTTAGGAGCCCTTTTAGGGACTATGTTTGGTAATAGTATTAATGCTCTTTTCCCTTTCATGGATCTAAATCCCTCGACATTTGCCTTTGTCGGGATGGGAGCTTTTTTTACTGCTATATCAAGAGCACCGATTACCAGTATAGTAATGCTTTTTGAGCTTACTGGGAATTACGATTTAGTTTTACCACTGATGTTTGCCTGTATTATCGCTAATATCACTTCTGAAAAGCTTCACCTCGGCGGTATGGATGAAAATCTTTTATCTAGACAAGGAATTAAATTAACTCATAACACAGGATCCTCTTATCTAGAGCAATTTAGCGTTAAGGAAGCGATGTCAAAAGACCCCGATTGTATAGAAGAAAACATTTCACTAAGCTCTCTTAACCGTGTATTTCAGCGAACTACGCATGGTGCATTACCAGTACTAGATGCAGAACAGTATCTAGTCGGCATAGTGACTAGAAATGATCTTAAACGTGCATTAACAGAGAATTTAAAATGTAAAATTACTGTATCTGAAATAATGTCTCGTAATCCAGTTAAACTTACTGAAGAAAATAATTTAAATCAGGCCATTATGAGTCTGCATGAAAACAATATAGGTAGATTATTAATAGTCGATAAAGCTAATTCCAAAAAGCTAATCGGAATTCTAACCAGATCAGATATTATTAACTTCGAAGCTACAAGAGAGATAGACGAAGTATGATGAATTTACTATATATCCTAAAAAGACTTAGTAATTTTATTTTTCTAGTTTTATTTATTAGCTTTTTAAGCTTTAGTTTAATGAAAGCTGATTTCACTGTCCCAGAGATGGACATAAATCTACTATTCACTCAAGTCCATATTAATGAAGTACATATACAGACGGGAGATCCGCTCGCTGACTTGAAACTAAACCCGACTATTTCAGCAGCACAGATAGAAGCTGAAGCACAGCGTTTAGGTCTAGATAAAAGCTTCTTTGAGCAATATTTTAGCTGGCTGACTAGTCTAATGCAGGGAGATCTAGGTTTTACGCAATCTAATCAGAGAGTTATAGATGTAATACTGCCAGCCCTAAAAAATACCTTAATTTTAAATCTCTGTGCTATTTTCTTTAGCTGGTTAATCGCTATCCCTCTAGGCGTAATCTGCGCGATAAAACGAGACAGCACTTTAGATTTAATTATCAGATTTTTACTATCTTCTCTAATGGCTGTACCTAGCTTTATACTCGCTATTTTTATGTTAATTTTCGCTCTTTATAGTGGCTATTTTCCGGTAGGCGGTCTTACTAGCGTAGTGATCGATGAGATGAGTCTTCTAGAAAAGCTTCTAGATCTGTGTCGTCACTTATTTATTCCAGTAAGCATACTTACGCTTTTAAGCATTCCTAGCATACAAAGACAGATGCGAGCTAACCTACTAGATGTCTTAGATAAAGCTTATGTACGCACAGCTTTAGCTAAAGGCTTAAATTATCAGACAGTAATCTGGAAGCACGCTTTAAGAAACGCAGTAAACCCATTAATTACTTTATTTGGTTTTGAGTTTGCAGGTCTTTTCGCTGGCTCAGCTCTAATAGAGATGGTTTTAGCCTACCCTGGTCTAGGTCTACTTACTTTAGAAGCGGCAAGAAAGCAAGATGTAAATCTAGTAATGGCTAATTTACTACTAGGTAGCCTGATGTTAGTTTTAGGGAATTTACTTGCAGATTTACTTTTAAAGCAAGCCGATCCGAGAATTCAGGA
>DAISHM010000265.1:0-2738 GCA_036822535.1 Candidatus Caenarcanales bacterium | reverse complement strand
ATACGAGAATTTTTAATTAAATTTAGTTTCATCTTTTATTTTTAGTGATTTTTTTATTTCACTGTTTCCTTAACCAAATCATAGAGGATAGCATATATTTACTTATATTAAAGGAGTCTTCTCCCCACCCAATTAAGGGAAGAACTACGTATATAGGAAGAAATGGGTAAGGTTAATATCAGTGAAATACTGGTCGGTTTGGTAATCTTTGGGATTATCCTGATTATCCTTATTCCTTTACCTACAGTTCTTTTAGATATTCTAATTGCCCTAAATATCACCTTCGCAGTTTTAGCGATAGGTATTTCACTTTACATCTCTAAACCTTTAGACTTTGCGAGTTTACCTACTTTCCTTCTTTTAACTACTATGTTTCGTTTATCACTGAATATATCTAGTACTAGATCTATTCTTTTACATGGTGATGCAGGGGAGTTAATACAAGCCATGGGCTTATTCGTAGCAGGCGGTAACATGGTAGTCGGATTAATCATCTTCGTAATTATCACAGTCGTAAACTTCATGGTAATTACTAAAGGTGCTGAGCGTGTAGCAGAAGTATCTGCTAGATTCACCTTGGACGCGATGCCTGGTAAACAAATGAGTATAGACGCGGACTTTAACGCAGGTTTAATTACCAGTGAACAGGCTAAAGAAAAGAGGAAAGAAGTAGAACGAGAGTCAGCTTTTTTCGGATCTATGGATGGTGCTTCTAAATTCGTAAAAGGGGATACTATGGCTGGTATCATCATTACGATTATCAATATAGTAGCTGGTCTTGCTATCGGTATGACACAGAAAGGATTAGGTTTCGAGGAAGCAGCCAACAAATATATTATTCTAACTATTGGTGATGCCCTCTCTGCCACAGTTCCAGCTCTAATTTTATCTATAGCAACTGGTATTATCGTTACCCGTGCCGGTTCTACCGCAGACTCTTTCGGTCAGGACTTAGGAAACCAGTTAATGAAGAAGCCAAGCGCTTTTGCTATCGGCTCTGCCTTACTAGTCATACTCGGCATCCTGCCAGGTATGCCTAAAATTTCGATGTTTATTCTAGCTGGAGTCTTAGGTACACTTTCATATATCTTTGCGAAGAAACTTGCTAAACCAGATGAGGACGATGATGTAGATACTAGTGTCGAACTCAATGAGAATGTCGATCAAAGTGGTGCTCCTCGTGCTACTCCAGAGATGATGTACTCTCTATTAGAGGTAGATAAGCTTGCGATCTGGGTAGGTGCTGATTTACTGGATATAGCTGACCCTGCGAAGAATGGTACTCTAGTACCAGAAGTAGCGAGTTTAAGACACCAGCTGACCTTAAACCTTGGTTATATACTGCCTTCAGTCAGAATCATGGATGCACCAAGCTTATCTGCAAATGAATACCGCATTATCATTCGTGATACTACTGTGGCAAGTGCAGAAATTTATCCTGATAAAATGCTGATACTGCGTGAGGACTGGGATAATATTTACTCTGAGCCGCCACCAGGTTCTATACAAGGCTGGGAACCAGCTCTACAAGAAGGAGCTTATTGGGTAGATCCAGATTATTTAGAGCAAATCGACTGGGATAAGCCAGCTGCACCAGCTGTAAGGGTTATTACTGCCCATCTAGCTGAAGTCGTCAGAAGAAATATAGACGATCTTTTAGAGAAATCTGATGTCAGAAGAGTTTTAGATCAGGTTAAACACACTGATGAACAATTAGTCGACAATTTAGTGCCAGGAGCAATTTCTTTAGGTGACTTAAGAAGAGTATTCGTGAATTTACTTAAAGAAAGAGTCTCTATTCGAGACATACACTACATTTTAGAGAAATTGGAAGATTTAAGTGTCTCAATAAAAGACCCTGACACACTTTCAGAAAAACTCAGAGTCACCTTAGGTAGACAAATATGCTTAGAATTTGCAACCCCAGACAGGCAGCTACCTGCGATGGCATTCCATCCAAGCTGGGAGAACAAACTAGAACAAGCTCTACAAAAGGTCGATGATGCGACAGTATTAATTCTCGATCCAAAACAAATCCAGAACCTAGTCACGATGATATCTCATGCCTCTAGGCGTATTTTAGAACAAGCCGAAAGAAGACCAGTCTTAATCTGCGGGCCATCTCTACGCTTACCATTATTCAGGCTTATAGAACAGTTCGATTCACATATCCATATACTTAGCTACGCTGAGCTTTCCTCTGACTTTAATATTCAGGTAATGGAAACAGTCGGTACAGAAATGGATGTACCAGCAGTGGGTGGCTAAGATATAATCCTTACTATGACTAAGTTCATAGTTTCTTTATGGAAAATACTTTTAAGCTGCCTTCTTGCTTTCATACTCATACTAAGCGGCTTCTATGCTTTTTTTGAATTTTATTTTAAAGATAACTGGGCTAGATTAATTAAAGAAGAAATCTCGAAGAATACAGGTCTTTCTGTAAATTTTACAGATGTTAAGTTTAGCTTTTTAAGCTTTCTGAAATTAAATCCTAGCTTAGTAATTAAAAATATTGAAATCGGCGATGCTGTATCAGTAGATAAGTTTTACATAGAAGCACAATTAAAATCACTTCTAAAGAGAAAATTACTCGTAGAATCGTTGTTAATTGATAAACCAGTATTTAGCTTAATTGAAAACGAAAAAAGAGAAGTCTTACTTAAAGGAGTAGATTTTACTAAAATCAAGGAACTCCTAGAAAGCAATCAAGATGAGCTAGAGAAAGAAAAAGATAA
>DAISHM010000264.1:0-2745 GCA_036822535.1 Candidatus Caenarcanales bacterium | reverse complement strand
TTCTACAAAAAGAAGTTCAAAACTATGTAGAAAACTTTGTTAAAGTAGGAAATGGTTTTCATCGTCGGTCCTAGTGGTGCTGGTAAATCTACATTAATGAAACTGCTTTATCGTGAGGAAAAGAATACTCATGGTCAAATACTAATTAATAATATTGATGTAAGTTCTCTATCTGAAGATAAAATCCCTTATCTTAGAAGACGCATGGGGATAGTATTTCAAGATTTTAAATTATTACCTAATAAAAGTATCTTTGATAATATTGCTTACGGTTTAAGAGGCTTAGGGGTTTCTGAGTTTGAGATACAGAAGAGAGTTACTGGTGCTTTAAATTTAGTAGGTCTTTTAGAAAGAGCAGATGCTTTCCCTGATGAGCTTTCTGGAGGTGAGCAGCAGCGAGTCGGTATCGCAAGAGCTATAGTGCAAGGACCACCTTTAGTAATAGCTGATGAGCCTACTGGTAATTTAGATCCTAAGACTTCTATTGAGATTTTTAATTTACTTAAAAGTGTCTCACTGAGAGGTACTACAGTTATGGTCAGTACCCATAATCATAAAATAGTTAAAGAATTCAGAGAAAGAGTGCTAGTGCTTGAAGATGGTAAACTAGTTAATGATACTCTTTTAAGTTCAGTATCTAACCCTTATGCGTAGTATTAGAATAATTTGGCGCATCCTAAAAGAGACCTATCAGAGTATAAGATTCTCTGGTATGTCTAATTTTATGGTGATCAGTATACTCACCGTAACTCTAGCTTTGTTTGGTGGAGTACTTCAGTTTAATTCATCTATAAAGCAGATTTATCAAAACTTAGATAATCAGTTAGAGTTTTCAGTTTATTTGATTGAGGGCGCTGAGACTAAGGCTATAGCTCAGAAAATCAGTCAGATAGCAGCTGTTAAGAAAGTAGATATTATTCCTAAAGATGTCGCTTGGCGTACTTTTAGAGATAAATTTGGTTTTAGTGAAGATTCTTCTAATCCTCTGCCAGATACGCTACATGTAAATGTGAAAAGAGCTCAGGATTTAAAGCCTGTAGTCGATGAAATTAAAAATTATTCTGGTATAGAGCAGATTAGCTATGCTCCTCAGCTTTTCCAAGGTCTGAAAAGAGTTAGATCTATATTATTTTCTTTCGGACTTTTTATTACGCTTATTTTAGCGATTAGTACTGTAACTATCATCTCGAATACTATACAGCTGATTATTAAATCTCGCTCTTTAGAAATTAAAATACTAAGGTTAGTCGGTGTAGATGACTGGTACATCAGAGGCCCTTTTATTACTCATGGTATCTTTTATGGTCTAGTCTCTTCATTTATCGCTATAGTACCCTTAGTGATATTCCAAAACTTCGTTTGGAATTCATTTCAGACATCTTTTAAAACTATTATGCCTCTGACTTTTACTTTCGATTCTGGAAATGAATTAGGTTTGATTTTCGTAATTATGTTCCTTACTGGTGTTATAGTCTGCGGGACTAGTAGTTATATTACGACTAATAAATATATTAAGGTATAATGGGATGAATGAATTCCTTAGATACAGAAGCGAAACGCTATAAATATAAAGCTTCGCTAATCATACCAGTCTATAACGAAGAAGAGAATTTAGATCTACTACAGGCAGCTATAGAAGAGGCACTTAATTCTAAAATTAGTTATGAAATAGTTTATGTCGATGACGGCAGTAAAGATGCGAGTTATAGTATTTTAGAGAAAATCTCTGCTGGAAAGGATTTTGTTAAGGTTATTAAGCTAAGACGTAATTATGGACAGACTGCTGCGATGCAGGCAGGAATAGAAAATTCGTCGGGAGAGATTTTAATTCCTTTAGATTCTGATTTACAGAACGACCCAAGTGATATTCCAGATTTAATAAATAAAATAGAAGAGGGTTTCGATGTAGTTAGTGGCTGGAGAAAGAATCGCCAAGACACTTTCATTAATCGTAAATTACCATCAGTGATCGCAAATCGCATTATTTCATGGATCTCTGGGGTTAAATTACATGATTATGGCTGTAGTTTAAAAGCTTATAAAGCAGATGTTTTACAATACGTGAAACTTTATGGTGAATTACACCGTTTTATACCAGTTTGTGCGAGCTGGTATGGAGCTAAGGTTACAGAAATGCCAGTTAAACATCATGCTAGACGTTTTGGTAAATCTAAATACGGTATCAATCGTACTATTAAAGTAATACTAGACTTAATCGTAATTAAATTTTTAACGAATTACGCTACTAGACCGATTTATGTATTTGGTGGAATTTCAGTAGCTAGTATGATGATGTTTTTTATCAGTGCGATCTGGGCTTTAGTGCTAAAAATCAGTGAAGGAGTAGATTTAGACTCTACTCCACTACCTGTAATCGCAGCTATGTTCTTTACTGTATCCGTGCAGATAGCTATGATGGGGCTTTTAGCAGATATGCTGATGCGTACCTACTATGAATCCCAGGATAAGAAAATCTATACAGTAGAAAAGAAATTAAATTTCCAGTCTATGGAGTATGCGAGTCTATAAGCTAGCTTTATTATGTCTTCTCTTCCTCAGTCTCTCTGGAATTCTATTCTCTCAGGCTTTAAGAGTAGAGTCGAAGCTTAGGGCGAAAGAAGCTTCTGCTGAACGGATAAGTTCAAGTGTTGAGTAGAGATTAGAATATGATTCCGAAATTCCGTTAAGTGTGAAAGAGATAACTAGTGAGTTTGGGATGCTAAAAAGAGATCAAGAAGGAACCTA
>DAISHM010000263.1:0-2749 GCA_036822535.1 Candidatus Caenarcanales bacterium | reverse complement strand
ATTAAAAAATTGAATTCCTTAGTCGGTGAGTGGATTATAGCCTTCACTACCCCAGAATACTCTAACGATGGCATATTTTTAATTTCAGGTCCTACTGGTGCAGGAAAAACCACTATTCTAGATGCTATCTGTTTAGCCCTATATGGAGAAACTCCTAGACTCGGTAAAATTACGAAATCTACTAATGAAATCATGTCACGGCAAACCGCTGAATGCTTCGCTGAGATCTGCTTTGAGACTAAAGATGGTCGTTTTCGCTGTGTCTGGAGTCAGCACCGTTCACGTAAAAAAGCAGATGGTGAATTACAAGCCGCTAAGCATGAGATTTCTGATGCTAAATCAGGTAAAGTTTTAGAGTCTAAAATGACAGACGTGGCACAGCTTATCATCAAAAAAATTGGCATGGATTTTAAGCAATTCACTCGCTCTATTTTACTTGCCCAGGGCAGCTTTGCTGCTTTTTTAAATGCCCCTAAAGAGGAAAGATCATCCCTGCTAGAACAAATCACTGGAACAGAGATCTACAGCGAGATTTCAATAAAAGTACATGAAAGACGCTCTATAGAAGAAAAAAAACTTTCTTTATTAAAAACTGAATTAGATAGCATAATTTTACTCAATGAAGATGAGCTTAATAGTAAAAAATCTCAAATAGAAGTCAATCAGAGTCAAGAAAAAGAATTAAAGCTAATAAGAGAAAATCTATTAGAGGAAATTAAAAATACTGAAAATTTCCATAAAGAAAAAAATTTAGTAAAAGACTTAGAGTTAAGTCTATCAGAGGCTGAAAAAGAATTAAATCAGCTTGATTCTAAAATATCTGACTCATTAAAATCGAGACTAGCATTAAGAAAAGCTAATATTAACCTCTGTGAGCAGCGCTTATTAGAGTCTGAAAAAGAAAAAGAAAGACTAAGAGTCTATCTAGAAAAGAATTATAAAGATGCTGATTTAGTCAAAGCCTTATCTTTAATCGAAGATAGAATTAATGCATTTAAAAAGCTCGATTTAGAGACAAAAAAAAGAAAAAGAGAGCTAGAAAGCTTAGAACAAAAACTAAAAGAAGATAGATTAAAATTTAAAGAAGCTTCTGCTGAAAAAAATCGACTTGAGGAGTTAAGGAAACAAATAGATACAGAGATTGGCTTAGCCGTCGATAATGATGATGAACATATTGAAGATCGTCTTGACAATCTCTTATTAAACATAAAAACTAAGCAGAAAAACATCAAAAGCTCTCTAGAAAAAGGACTAGAAGAGAAATTAAATTATTTAGAAAATGAAATCAAATTCGTAAAAGAATCAATATTAAGCCTGGAAAGGGAAAAAAATCTTTTAAATAAAATTAGTACACTTGCAGAAGAGAGAAAGAATCTTCTTAGAGATAAGGCATGCCCTCTATGCGGTTCTCTAGAGCATCCTTTCCAAGATTCATCTACAGATATTCATCATTCTGAAATAGCAGCGGAAAAAGAAGTTTATGAGTTAAATGATAAGTTAACAGCAGCTAAAATTAAACTAGAAAATTTAGAAAAAGACTCTCTAGGATTAAAGCTTCAGTTAAATGATTTAAAGCGAGATATAAAATTCATCAGTGATGAAATAGACTCACTAGGTAAAAATATTTCTAATTTAGATTTTCACATAGAAGTTAAAGTCAGCTCAGGAACTGACTTAGATGAAAGTATAAAAAAAATTGCTGCATCAAAAGAATTACTGAAACTTATCAATAAAGAAGAACTTAAACTAAATAAACTAAAAGAAGAAGGAAAATCATTAGCCAGTAGAGTTGAACACGAAAAAGAATCTTTAGCTAAAGAATTATCAAATTTGAATGACTTAAGATTAAAGCTAAGAAATAGTCTAATGGAGTACCTTTCAGAAGGATTAACTACTGAGGAAAATTTTTCACTTATCGAAGCAGAAGCTCTATTATCTATTTTAAAGAAAAAATCAGAAGAATATCAGGCGTATTTAAAACGGGAAACGGATCTCAGAGTTAGCTTAGAGAAACTGAAAGCTGAAAGTGAAGAAGCTAAAAAGGATTTAGAAAAGACTCTATTAGAGCTCAAAGAGAGATATGATAGCTTAGTTAAGACTTTTTCTGAAAATGATTCTTTAACTAATCTTTCAAATGAACACAGCTCAGAGATTCAAGAATTAAATATAATTAAAAGTCAGCTAAAAGCAGCTGATTTAGAATTTAAAAATTTAGAATTAAAAAAACAGAATATAGAAAAAGATATCTATAGTTTAGAAACACAGCTTAAGATTAGCTTAGAGAATTTAAAAAATTTAGAGGCTAAAATAAATTCACTAAATAGCTTATCTGAATTGAAACTTAAATTAGATGAATTAAATTTAGAAATTGATAAACTCATAGGATCTGCAGCTAGACTCACCCAAGAGCTTAGCAATGATGCAGCCGCTAGATTAAAATTATTAGAAAAAAAGACATTAATTGAGGCTCAAACTAAGGAGTTTGAACGCTTCGATAAATTACATGCATTAATTGGCTCTGCTAATGGTAAAAAATATCGAGATTTCGTTCAGACATTGAGTTTTGAGCTATTAATTTTTTATGCGAACAAACAGCTTAGCAGTATGTATGATCGTTATCTTTTAATTATGGATAAAAATACTGCACTAGAGCTAAATGTAGTCGATAATTATCAAGCTGGCGAAATCCGCTCGACTAAAAATTTATCTGGTGGTGAAAGCTTCATCATTAGCTTATCTCTAGCTTTAG
>DAISHM010000262.1:0-2753 GCA_036822535.1 Candidatus Caenarcanales bacterium | reverse complement strand
TTTTATATATATTTAGCAGGGTAATGTGTCCTCGCTTGTCTCATAGAACTAGAATTAGATTGCTCTTTTCTATCTCTGCCGCTAGAATTTCTCTCGCCTCGATAATCTTGAAAACTGCTTCTGAAAGGTCTTTTAGCTTTACTTCTTTCACGTTTAACTATTTCTTCTGGCTGGAAATCTATATTAGATTTAATTCTTACTCTAGAATCTAGTAGAAGTTTTAATAAAGCTAAGGAAATCTCTTCTGGAGATTTATTTTCTAAGCCTAATTTGCCCAATAGATTTTTATATTTCTCTGTAGCATTCTCGCTAAGATTGATTTTATTAATAATCTCTTTGATGGATTCTATTTCATTATCTTCTAGGTCTTTAGCACTAGGGACTTGTGCTTCTTCTATATTCATATTATTTTTTCTAGCGATTCGCTGTAAATGCTCAGTCTCTTTTCCTACAATGAAAGTAAAAGCATAGCCATCTTTACCAGCTCTACCTGTTCTGCCGATACGGTGTACATAGTCCTGATCGAAACGCGGTAAATCAAAATTTACTACAGCTGAAAGATTATCTACGTCTATACCTCTAGCTGCTACATCTGTAGCGACTAAAATCTCTACGCTCCCATCACGAAAGCCTTCCATGACCTTATCACGTTTTCTCTGATCCATATCACCATGAATCGCTGCAGTAGAGAAGTTTTCATTCATATAATCTTTAGCTAATTCATCTACCTTAAGCTTAGTGTTACAAAAAACTAAGGCTGATTTAATACGATAGAAATGTAATAAACGCTTTAAAGCTTCTAATTTATGACTGCCTTTTATATTGTAGTAGAACTGTTTGATTTGTTTGCTTTGTTTTTGGCTAGTACTCATAGTACTTATGTGCTCTGGAGAGCGCTGATGACCTTCCATTAACCTCATTAAATCACGAGTTAAAGTCGCAGTGAACATCACCGTCTGTCTTTCGGCTGGTGTCTCTTTTAGAATCAGATCTATATCATCTCTAAAGCCCATATCTAGCATTTGATCTGCTTCATCAAGAATTACTGTCTTAATATTCTCTAATTTTAAAGTTCTTCTACGAATATGATCTAATACTCTGCCCGTAGTGCCAATTACTACTTGAGGACTAGATTTTAAAGCTTTTAACTGTATGCTTATATTCTGCCCACCGTAAATAGCTAAAATTTGTACAGAAGGTCTGTACTTAGCTAGTTTCGTAAATTCTCCAGCGACTTGCACTACTAATTCTCTAGTCGGACAGAGAACCAATATTTGAGTTTCATCTAAATTTTCATCTAGTAATTCTAAAGATGGAATAGCGAAGGCCGCAGTTTTACCAGTACCAGTTTCTGCCTGACCGATAATATCGAGTCCCGCCTTTAGTATAGGAATAGCCTTAGACTGTATCGGTGATGCTGAACTAAAGCCCATATCATTTAGGGCATTTAAGGTTTCAGGTGCTAAATTAAATTCATTAAAACTTGTCAAGACATTAATCTTAGCAGGTATTAAATTATTTTGCCAAGTTTTCTTTACCAGATCATAAACTTTATCTGGTAGATTCTTGCAAGAGGGTGAGTAATATATGTCAGTAGAATTAGTAAAATCTCAGTTTATCGCAGAAAAAGCTGTTCCCAAGAAATTAGAACAGGAAGATGAAAATGAATTTTCGGTGGTCTCCTCGCAGCAGGATATATTTCAGTCTAAGCTAGATATAGTTCGGGGCGTAGGCTCTAACGATGAAAGGGATGGCGACTCATCTCAGTCTCAAGAAGGTAATACCAACGCTGTCGGTAGCACATCTATTCCAGAGCTAGATTCTGAAGCAGAGGCTATTAGTAATTTAGAAGCTGGTATCGCAGGAAAGCCTTTATTAATTAATAACGAAAGTATAGATTCTTTAAAAGATATGTACCCTAACAATCCAGGGGTAAAAGATCTTCAGGATTCACTTAAAGGGGTATTAGACTCAGGTAAGGATATAGATGATTTACCAGATGAGATGAAGGCTCAGTTAAAGTTGATCTTTAACACAAAATAATTTGATACTAAATATTTTTAATATATATTCCCATAGTATAATGATTATTAAGAAATGATATAATGTAAATACCTATGGGATCTGGGATAAACCTAATGGACTTAGCGTCTCGTGCAGGTAACTTTGTACGGCAGGATGCTGGTGCTAAGGTCTTCGATAAATTAGTTCAGGTAGCTGCTTTACCTATAGATCCTTCTTTTAAAAGAAGGCTAATCGCTAGGCTAAATGAAGATACTTTAGATGATGGTCTGAGTGACGATAAGAAGACTGGCTTAAAGGCGGGCTTAGTCGAAAGATTAGATTCGGTGCTTACTGTCGGAAATTTGAGTTCTGCTTTAGGTGTGCTTTTACTAAAAGTACATTCAGATCTTTCTAAATCTGGTAAATTAGGTTTCGTCGAAGGAGCTTTTAAGAACTTAGCTTTAGCTATGACTTTTTTAGGTGCACCTTTAAGTATTTATGGATCTGCTATAGGTAAAGCTCAAGAAGCAGTTTTAGATCCTATAGAATTAGGTGAATATAAGCTTAAATCAGCTAAACAAAAGGGCTTTGATATATTTAAAGAGTATAAGCCTGATGAAATAAATCAGTTAATTAAAAGTTCTGCTAACTTAACTCAGACTCTAGATTATGAAAGCCATGTTTATCCTGAAATTCATGCAA
Organism: Candidatus Caenarcanales bacterium; assembly: GCA_036822535.1. Classification (GTDB taxonomy): domain Bacteria; phylum Cyanobacteriota; class Vampirovibrionia; order LMEP-6097; family LMEP-6097; genus LMEP-6097. The sequence goes on along the minus strand of DAISHM010000262.1, from coordinate 47 downwards.
GGCATTTAAAATCCTCTTCTAGTCAAGGAAATCACGTGGGTGGTCTG
>DAISHM010000261.1:0-2772 GCA_036822535.1 Candidatus Caenarcanales bacterium | reverse complement strand
TGACACGCTTTTATGTCTAGCGTGACTTATTTTAGTATCAGCCTCTTTTTTGATTTTCCTCTAGGCTTAAAAATTGGGTTAGCGACCCTTCCGCTTTTAATATGTCTCTCTCGTCTTTATTTAAAAGTACATGATATTTATGACATCTGTGCAGGCTGGGGCTTTGCGATACTGTACTTATATATTTTTTTGCAAATTAGTTAGTATTTAGCTATACTTAATTATAAATCCCTTAATATTTTAGAAATTATCAACATTTGAGGATAACTTCGTTTGCAGACTGCCTTGATGCCAAGTGCGGTGGACTCTTCTCGATGTCCCCCTACTGGGTGCGAAATTAAATCTGATACTAATAGTGTGGCCAAAAATCTGGTCGCAGAATCTCACATAAGTTTAGAAAATCCTCAAATTAGCTCTGATGCTAAGGCGAATCCTGCTGATAATATTGATAAAAAAGAATTACATAATTTTCCAAACGATATTCAACAAGGGAAAGTAGAAGAGCCAAGAATAAGCATTTATGATAACTGCGTAAATCTCTTAAAACCTTTCCCAGCATTAAAAAATGCCTTTGAACTTTATGCTAAAGATCAGAAACTAGCTGAGACTGACGCTCAAGGTATTAAAACTAAAATTTCACTACTATCTAACCAATTGTCAGTCTACAGTAATCTCCTGAGCCTTGTGATACCAGATAAACCAGCTTTTGAAAAAGTAAATAAAGTTATAGATAAAGTTGGGCAATTCACTTATAGAAGCATGATAGGTATTTCTGCGTTTGCAAAATTCACTAAAGTCACTCAGAACAATGATTTAATCGCATCAGTAATGAGCTTCGCTAAGACCATATTTGCTTTAAATGCTCAAAACCTGCTCGCAGTACCGCTACGTGCAGCAGGAGTAAAAGCTAATCTAAATCTACCTTTTGAGAATTTCTATAGCTGGCTAGGCTTTACTAATGGACCTATGAATATCTCATCAGCAGCAGCTAATACTCGTATGAGCAAAGAAGGCTACAAAAACATTGGTGAAAGTCTCTCTGTATTTAAAGATCAAATCACCGAGACTACAGAAAGATTTAAAAATGCTTTAACTAGCTCTAATCCTTTACTAGAACTAGCGAAGGTATTTGACCCACGCAATGGAGTAGGGGTACATGGCACACTAGGTGGCGTACTTCAATTAACAGGCTTCTTAATGAAACAAACTGGCTTATTGATTAAAGATAAAGTACCTTTCGGTGAAGCTCTAGTACACTCTGGCAGCCTGTTACGCAATGGCATAGCCTGTGTACTCACAGATATAGAAAGATTTAGTCTCCCTAACTTAAAGTCTGGTAAGGTCGAATCTGTAGCTTCTGGAGTAAATTACTCTATAGAAGGCGTTCTAGATGAACTTCAGCAAATCGAAGCTGTAGATAAACGCTTCGGCAAACCGATCAGAGCCTTAATGGGATTATTTGGTACTTGGGCAGCTGCGACTAACGCAGAGGGGGTAAAGGAAGAACGCAAAGATTTTGAGGGTAAATCATTAATCGGTGACCATGTAAACCTTGCGTCTTATGGTTTAGGCATGTTAAAGGCTGCTGTAAAAGCTAATCTAGGACATAGTTTACCAGCAGCGATGAAGGAGCAATTAGAAAATAATTTTTCCAAACCTAAAAACACACTAGTAACAGCATGATATAATCTATATTTAATGGACGGGGTAAATAGTATTAAATTCACAGAGAATGTACAAGCTAGCTTTAAGCCAGCCAGTGAGGTTAAGCCTAGTAAAACTACAAGAGGGGACGAGCTCAATGAAGATACAAGAAAGAGAGTGGAACAGCTTAGTAGCCCTGATGAAAGAATGCAAGATAAAGCATTAATAAATCATTTTAAGCAGGCTATCACAGGGATTTTAATCACCGAAGGGAAAGAAGATCTCTCAGAAGCTTATGGCTTAGCTTCTGCTAGTCAGGCTCATGCCTCTGGCTATGAAAAGACCCTACATAGAGCAGGATTTAATGAATATCATGGAGATTTATTTATCACTAATGACTTTAAACCGAGTAGAGAACCAAGCTACAGTGAAACTTATTTAATGAATTTTAAAATTGAAAAAGCTACAAGAGAAAATGAGTCAGATAAACTTTTATTAAAAATCGACTCTATGACTAGAGCTATTGAAGACGATAAAAAAACTGGTGAAAAAGGATCAGTGACAGAATTCCCTTTCGACTCCAATCCAGCATTAGAGCTACGTGGTAGCAGAGATAAAACAAATCCAAACCTAACAGACCATTTAATTAATATATTACTAAGCTCGGACTCTGATCCAGATGGTGGTATACCAGTTAAAGAACCCGCAGCTAAAATTTTAGATTTCGGACAGCGATTTAAACCAACTCAGGGAAACAGCTCTCGCAGGGCAGCTTAAATAAGCTAGCTAAAAATGCATAGAACCCCGCTAGAGCCTAGGTATAGCAGCCAAGAGATTCTTAGTGTATTCGGTATCTGGCTTCTCAAAGAGATCATAGACAGTTTTTATTTCCATAATCTCACCACGCTTCATTACTATCACCCTATCAGCGATTTCAGCTACTACCCCTAAATCATGAGTAATAAAAAGAATAGTTTTTTTTAAATCCTTTAGCAGCTTAATAATTAAAGCCTGTACCGTGACATCTAGGGCGGTAGTCGCCTCGTCAGCGATGATAATATCTGGCTCATTAATTGCTGCCATCGCAATCATCGCGCTTTGACGCATTCCCCCCGAGAATTCCTGCGG
>DAISHM010000260.1:0-2783 GCA_036822535.1 Candidatus Caenarcanales bacterium | reverse complement strand
ATAACTGAAATTAAATCTAGAAGCTCAGTTTTATCAAAAGCATATCCAGACGGATTATTGGGATTATTAATAATCAAAGCTTTAGTCTGGGGATGAGCTTTAATTAGTTTTTTAAGTGAATCAAGATTTATTTCGAAATCTTCACTCCAATTAAAATGCCAGCTAATTATTTTGCAGCCTAAGCTCTCGGGGATTTTTAGAAGAGAGGGGTAAATCGGTCTCTGAATGATTACAGTGTCTCCCTGCTTTAAGAGGGCAAACATGCTCAAAGCAATAGCTTCAGAAGCACCAGAGCTACTGAGGAATGATAATTCACCATAAATCTCAGCTAGAGCTGAAATAAGCTGAGTATCGCCATATTTATTAGAGTAATCTAGTGGTAGACTGAGGATTTCATCTAAAAAGCTACCATTAAAAGCTTCTTCTAGATTTAAGAGACTAGACAAATTTATAGGATCTAAGCAAGCTGTACTAAGCGAAAAGTCGTAATCAGACTCGTGCAAATTATACAGATCTTCTAGTTCAAAATCTTTAAAAAACAAAATTTAATTAAGCAATATTAACTACTTAATCTCTACGTGTTCAGTTACTCTGCGTAGATATTTATTATATTTTTTCGCTTTAAGCTTATCAGGATGCTTTTTCTTATTCTTAGTAGTAGCATAACGAGATGGCGGAACACCAGCAGCTCTAGCTTCTGTACATTCAAGTATAATTTTAACTTTATCTTGTTTCTTCTTCGCCATATTCTCTATCCAGAACGAACATTATATCAAAGTATCCTCTATTAGGTTTTCTCTTTCCAAAAAATTAATCTTTTTAATCGAATCACTTCTGAATCGAAACTGCGTATGTAAGTTTCATGAATAAGCTCGTTAAAGACCACGCTCTCTTTCTGACTCGATCTAGTGAAATTGAGACGAAGATTGCTAAGTTATTAACAGAGACATCTGGAATACCGACTAACCAAAGGCAATTGCTTGCTCTATTAACTAAGGTCGATGATATTAATACCCTTACTGGAGTCTTAATTCAGGCATTATTACCCTTAGAGACGCTCTCTAAGAGATTAGTTTACAAAACTAAAATTAGGGCTAAATTACAAGATGCTAGACCTGTTACCGAAGCTGATTTACAGCGTTTAGTACAGGTACTGGGCTATAGCATCATTAGAGATGAAGCAGAGGCGAGTATACTGCTAGATTATTTGTATCTTGCTAAAAAAGTTAGGAATCGTAATCAGAGAAACCTACTTAAAAATGCAGTCTGGAATGCAAAAATCGCACGAACTTTAGCTGAAATGCTTAAATTCTCTAATCCTAGAGAGGCTTTCTTCGCTGGTCTTAATTTCCACCTAGGTAAGATTCTTCTCGTTATGAATGATGAGAGGTCTTACGATGAAATAGAAAAAATGAAAATGATGGGAATGGATTCATCTAGTGCTGAGTCTGCGATTTTAGGTTTTAATGTAAGTGAATTAGCTAAAAGGTTTTTGTTAAATCAAAAACTGCCAGATCCTGTTATAGATGTAGTGGTTAATGGTCATGAAGATAAAGTTAAAGATGAAAATCAATCCCTACTTGCAATTGTAAAGTTTGCAGATTCTATAGTTAAAGCTATTAATGAAGAGCGTAGAAGTTTAGTGGAGATTTGGCATGAATCTAAAGAGACGCTCAGAGACTTAAATCTAGATATTGCTTTTGATGAGTGGAATAGGCAGATTAAATTAGTATTTTTCCGTTTAGTTAAATTTGAAAATGAAGTCTAATTTCCGCAAATTTAGCTGATTTTACGTAATTTATATTTTTGATTCGCTAAAATGTTCAGTTATGGATAAGAAACTGGAACAGGCAAAAGAAATAATATCTAAATATCTTTCTGCTGATAATTTTAAAGATCTCTCTGTGATTGGGGAGAAGAAAGTAGTCTTTAATTTATTAATGGAGAAGCCTGATGATAAAAAGAAAAAAGAAATTATTTCTGTTCTAGAGTCACAGTTAAAAAAAGCAGGCTTTGAAGAATTAGATGTATATACTACGCAGAAGCCAGAGGCGATAGCTGCTGGACATAGACCTCTAGGTGGTACTGCTAATCGTGGTTCTATAGTGCCTAAGTCGCCAGTCCCAGGTATTAAGCATGTTATAGCTATAAATAGTGGTAAAGGTGGCGTGGGTAAAAGCACTTGCTCGGTGAATTTAGCAATAGCTTTATCTCAGCTCTCCTATAAAGTAGGGCTTTTAGATGCTGATATTACTGGGCCTAATGCACATTTAATGCTAGGAGTTACTGAAAAACCTTTCATTACTGAATCTAAGAAAGTTATGTCCCTAGAGGCTCACGGCATCAGATTAATTTCCATGGGTACTTTAGTCGATGAAGATAAGCCTACAATTTGGCGTGGCCCAATGCTTGATGGTGTCATTAAACAATTTTTAAGAGAAGTCGAGTGGGGAGAACTAGATTTTTTACTTATAGATTTGCCCCCGGGTACTAGTGATGCTCAGCTTACACTTTGCCAGAACGTATTGCTTGACGGTACTGTGATTATCACTACGCCGCAAGACGTGGCTCTCCTAGATGCTAAGAAAGGTCTAATGATGTTCCAAAAAATGGAAGTGCCAATATTAGGTCTAATTGAGAATATGAGCTTCTTTGAGTGTCCAGAATGTCATCATCGTTCGGAGATATTCTCTCATGGTGGTGGTAAAGCTGCGGCTGAGACTCTAGGGTTAGACTTCCTCGGGGCCTTCACGATAGAGCTTAAGGTTAGTCATGGTGGTGTT
>DAISHM010000259.1:0-2835 GCA_036822535.1 Candidatus Caenarcanales bacterium | reverse complement strand
TATTTCAGCGTGGGGTACTCAGCCATCTATATTTAAAAACCTAATTAATTATTAAGAAGAATGGCACTATGAGAAGATTACAGAAAAAGACTTAAGTCATTTACATGATTTAAATATACATTTAACTGTTTCTAACTCTGATATTTTCTGCTCTAAAAATGATTCACTCAAACTTGCAGAAAAATTAAACGCAAATATAAAACATTTTGACTGGACTTTTCACAATCCTATGCACTTTCCGTGGAGTAAAAATGATTTTAATCAGTGGATTTTAAAGCATCAATAGTTAGCCATTTTTAGTCATATTTAAAGCCTCTTTAGAAGCGGCTTTAGTCATTTCTACCATAGATAAAATGGCTTTATAAGAAGTAACTGCTCTTAACATTTTCACTGATTCAGCTGGACCATTTACATTAGAACTCTCTACATAGCCCTGAGCATCTGCTAATGGATGATTTGGTAAATAAAGCCTAGTACCTTCAGCAGTATCTACTGAAACCGAAGCTATCATACTTCCCGCTCCTGGACTTTTATCTAAAATCATCGAATTTAAAGGTATTTCTCTACCTTCAGCTAAAGACTCTACCATTTCAGAGAAACTTTGCCCTCTGCCACGAGCTGCTAAAATTGGGGTCTTCGCCTTATAGCCTGGGGTGTACATATTAGCGACATTCTCAGCCGCATAACCCATAGCCTCTCTTTCCGTTCTCAGAGAGTTACTCGCCGTATCTAAAATTTCAAACATTCCACCCATAAATTTTTAACCTGCTCTAGCTGCTTGCGTAGCCTCTTCCATATTCTTATACATCTGACCATTAATCCTAGTCAGCAATACATAAGTAACATGATTTTTATACATTTTAGACATTTGATCTTCTAGAATCACTGGTTCCCCCTCGTGCTTTACCGTAGCTTTACTTAAAGTCGCTTTTATATTAGTATTACCAGCACGTAAATCATGCATCACTATATCGAAATCCAAATCACGAGGCTGATAACCCTCCACTCGTGCATTAGCGATATTATTAGCGAGGAGAGTCTGCCTTTCACCCGCCGCATTTAAGAGCCCATATAGTATATTTTCATTAGGGTTCTGGAACATATAGACCTTATAAGGGATCTAGTTTAATTTTTGGTTAAGGCTAATGATAAAATTAGATAAATGACTACGGATTTTTCTAAAGTAGAAGCAGAAATTACTAAACAAATCAAATCAGCTAAAGCTGCTACTCCTACACTGCTCTCCCTGTCTGAGATTCAACGCAATTCAGCTTTAGAGTTAATCGAGCGTGAATTATTAGAGTCTAGTAATTATATTTTAGAAGCGAATTTAGAAGATCTAAACTCTAGCGATAATGCAGATTTAAGCACAGCACTTAGAGATAGATTAAAACTAGATCATAAACGTATCGCAGGCATGGCTCAAGGTATTAGAAAAGTTATAAACATCCCAGACCCAGTATCTAGAGTCTTAGAAGGCTGGAAGCATCCTAAAGGTATGAAGATTACTAAAATATCAGTACCACTAGGGGTTATAGGCATTATCTACGAAGCGAGACCAAATGTCACCACAGATGCAGTATCACTTGCGATTAAATCTGCAAACGCCTGTATTTTAAGAGGCAGTAGACAGACTTGGCACACTAATAATGCGATTATGGATGTAATCTATCGCGCTCTAAGACAGAGTGATTTCCCAGCAGAAGCTATTCAATACCTAAAAGATAAATCTAGAGACAGTGCTAAGCTAATGCTTAGAGCGAAAGATGAAATAAATTTAGTAATACCTCGTGGTGGTGAGGCTTTAAAGAAATTTGTTATCGAAAATTCTTTAATTCCAGTACTAGGTGCTGGTGGTGGTAACTGCCATATATACATAGATTCTATGGCTGATATTAATAAGGCGATAGATATCATTATTAATGCTAAAACTCAAAGACCTAGTGTTTGTAATGCTTGTGAAAGCATACTAATACACGCTGATATTAAAGATGAAATTCTAGCAGCTTTAGTAGCCGAGCTTTTAAAAGCTGGTGTAGAAATTATCGCAGACCAAGACATTCATGTAGCCTTTCCTTTCACTACGCTTGCGACAGAACATGACTGGGCTATGGAATATCTAGACCTTAAAGTATCGATTAAAACAGTAGATAGCTTAGATGAAGCCATAGATCATATTAATTTCTATTCTAATAATCATTCTGAAGCGATTATTACAGAAGATATAGAAGCCGCTAATATTTTTACTAGGATGATTAACTCTGCCTGTGTCTATGTAAATGCTAGTACACGTTTCACTGATGGTGAGGAATTTGGCTTCGGAGCAGAGATGGGTATCAGTACTAGTAATGGCTACGTCAGAGGCCCTGTAGGAGCTAAAGAGCTCTGCACTTATAAGTACATAATCGAAGGTAATGGTCAAACCCGCTAAAGAAAAAGAAACACGAGTAGGACTTTTCGGTGGGTCTTTCGATCCTATCCACGTAGGTCATCTAGAAATTGCTTTACTAGCTAAAAGAATGTTTAATTTAGATGAAGTGCATTTTATTTTAGCGAAGCACTCGCCTTTTAAAATAACTAATCAGAGGCGAAGCCTAGAAGCAGATAAACGTTTAGAAATTTTAGAAGCGGCATTAAGACCCTACACTGAGCTTAACTTTAAGATAAACACTCTAGAACTCAATCGCCCAGCACCTTCATATAGTGCAGATACTGTAAAAGAAATAAAAAAGCTTTATCCTGAAAACCATTTATTCTGGATCATGGGTCTAGATTGCTTTTTAGAATTATATAAATGGCAAGAATTAGACTATTTAATTGATAATTTAGAATTTA
>DAISHM010000258.1:0-2867 GCA_036822535.1 Candidatus Caenarcanales bacterium | reverse complement strand
TATGAGCAAAAGCATCTACCAGACAAATTCAGTATAAAAACTTTTAGAATAATCAAATCCCACAGCTGATTTAAGACTAGTAGCCTTATTAATCTCAGTAATATCATGAATAAAGCCATCTCTCTTTATAAGAGCTGAGTAGCCATTATTACCTACTAGAATTAAATCCTTATGGTTCTCTATAGCTCTTAGTACGGCTACTGCTAAAAAGAGTTTTTTCATATTATCATTCTGAAACCAAGATAAATCATTGATATTAATTAGAAAATTAGCTCCATCACGGCTTTGTTTTCTAATAATTTCTGGAAATAGTAATTCAAAGCAGATAGAGGTGCCAGCTTTAATACCGTGAAATTTTATTAATTTCTGATTTTTTTTACCAGCAGTAAAACCATTACCTATAGTGGATTTTGCTAGGCTTCTAATGGTCTCTGGAAATAGATTAATAAATGGAGTGTACTCCCCGAAAGGAACTAGCTGTACTTTATTGTAAGTTCTAAGTTTTTCTTCTTTAATATCTACTAGCTTTAAGCTGTTAAACAGCTGCCCATCTATATTAGAGTAAGTACCGAAAATAAAATAATCATAATTTCTCTGTAAACGAGCCACTAACTTCATTACTGGGGAATTAGAATTCATTGAGCTTACATTAATTGGAATACTAGCCTCAGTCCAAATTAATAAATGGCGTTTAGCCTCTGTTTTAGATAGCTTTTCCTGTAAATTAAGAATCTGCGTTAAATTATCTAAATTAACCCGCGTATCTTTACGATTTAAATTCCCCTGAACTATAGTAAAGGAAAGTGCTTTAAGAGGTTCACGTGAATCCGCAATGAAGTTTATATAAATACCAGTGAAGCTAAATAAAATAAACAAACCTAAAATAGTTTTTATATGACTATTTAAAGATAAAGTTTCAATAAAACCATTACCTGTAGTATAAAGCATCTTAGATCTAGTTTCACTGAAATCGTAGACATGGATTAGGTTTGCGATTAAAAGATTAAAAGTAACTATAATAATTTCGAGCCCCACAGCACCAGTGACACAAATCAGCTTACTAAAATCTGCAATTAGGTATTGCCCGTATGCTAATTGATTTATAGGTACAGCAAAAAGTGAAAGTATACTATTACTAGCTAGAACCTTATACTGAATTAAAGACCATATAAAAGCTAAGATTAATATTTCTACTATACTCAGCTCCTCCAGCAGCTTTCTATCTTTCAAACGATAAAAAATCCAGATAAAGAAAGAGAATGAAAGTATTAGCAAACTATGATAGAGACTAGGTATTAGCCAAGCTAAACTAGCAATAAGTAAACTCGGGAGACTTTCTATACCAAGCCATTTTAAGGGATGTATGCTAAAAAGCCAAGTAAAAGACAGTGAATTATAGATAAAGAAGAATATAAAACTCTCGATTAATAATTTCTCTATTCTCTTAGTACTTTTATTTAAGAGGATTAGAGGAATTAAACCTATCCAAGCCATCACTGGAACATTAAAGCAGGCTAAATTTAAGCTAAGTAAGAAAGCAGAAATTATCGTAAATATAGTTCTGTAAAGAGAATTACTCAGAGCGTAGGAAATAAGAATATTTAAGTGTCTAATCATTAATAGTGGAGATAAAATACTGCCCTATAATTATAGTATATGAGAATACTTGGTATAGATCCAGGTACAGCACGGCTGGGATATTCAATTCTAGAGACGGCTAGACCAGAATCTAAGCAATATGAGCTAGTGGAATGTGGCATTATCCAGACAGATAAAAATAAAGCCAATGCAGAAAGACTACATGAGATCAGAATCGATTTAAAAAATCTTATAAATAATTTTCAGCCTGAGATTTTAGCAATAGAACAGTTATTCTTTTTCAAAAACCTAAAAACCGTGATACCCGTAGCCGAAGCTCGTGGAGTAGTTTTAGAACTAGCTTATGAGCATAATTTGAAAATCTTTGAATATACTCCTTTGCAGGTAAAACAAATCCTCACTGGGCATGGCAGAGCCGAGAAAAGTGCTGTAGAGCATGCTGTAATGCTTGATTTAAAACTCACAGAAAAAATTCGTCCAGATGATGCTGTAGATGCAGTAGCTATTGCCATATGCTTTTTAAGGCAAAGTTTGTTAGAATTCGATAGATAATGGATTCTTCATCGATTTGGTACATTATCGCAGGAATACTTATGTTAGCTGAGGCTTTCACGCCTCGTTTATTTATATTTATCTGCCTTGCTGTATCTAGCCTCTGCACAGCAGTAATAGACCAGCTCAGTAATACGAACTTAATTTTTTCCGCTCTAATTTTCGTAGCTATCACGGCTTTATTAATATTCACTTTGAGACCAGCTTTAAAATTTATCATTAAAGTTCCAGAGAATAAAAATAACGATAATGAAAACTTAATTGATAAAGAGGCTATGGTATTTAAACCTATAAGTGAAAATGAATTAGGCACTATAAAAGTCTATGATTTTGATGCTGTGCTGTTAGCAAGGAGCCTAAAAGGGGAATTTATAGGACAAGGGACTACAGTAAAAATTATTCGTAAAGATGGTGATATTGCTATAGTAGAGTGCTTAGAATGAATCAAGAGATGGGTAATTTAATAGTATTTACAGGCCCATCTGGAGTCGGAAAAGGCACTGTAGTTAAAGAGCTTTTTAAAAACATAGATAAGTTAGTTTTCTCTGTATCAGTTACTACAAGAGAAAAGCGTGAAGGGGAACTAGAAGGAAAAAACTATTTTTTCAGATCCCTAGAAGAATTTAGTGAACTAATTAAAAATGATCGTCTTTTAGAATGGGCTGAATTTGTTGGAAATAGATATGGTACTCCTAAAGATTTTGTTTTTGAGAAAT
>DAISHM010000257.1:0-2872 GCA_036822535.1 Candidatus Caenarcanales bacterium | reverse complement strand
TCTCTCTTTCTGTAACTAATTTATTCTCAATAACTAGCGAATTAAGATTATCCTGAACTTTAGTAAAGCTAATCTCACCTTTAAGATAAGCTAAAGTACTATTAAAAATGTTCATGGTATTTAACGAATCTATGCCTAAAACCACATAAAATTCTTTTAAAGAACTTATCTGCTTGATGATCTCCGTTAGTTTTTGAGCATTTGGGCTTAACATGACTGTCTCCTTTTTTGATTGTACCCGAAATGCACCTAGCGGAACTCCAATTTCTACGTTTTCGTCGTCTTCATGATCCTCATGTACTACTAGTACATTGCGGCCATTCGTTCTCCTCAGCCTTGAACTTGTTCGTTCGGCGAGGTGCATTTTAAGGGATAAGTCAGAAACTACAATTTTTCAAATTTTGTTACCGTAAGTTTAAGAGTTATCTCTTAAAAAAACAGTATTAAACTGAATTCTAGCTCTGTCCATAAACATAAATTAATTATGATTAATTTTCGGAACAGAATTAGATCCGAAAATTAAAAAAACATAAGGTTAAGAAGTCTTAATCTGTAACCATATAAGAAAATATCATAGATTTTCCTTTAGGTAAAGAGAAAAAGCACATTTTAGTTATAAAATATTCCTGTGAATGAAAATAAATCCCATATTCTAACAGGTGATAGACCTACAGGCCCGCTACATCTCGGTCACTATCTAGGTTCTCTACGAAACAGAGTTTTACTCAAAGATAATGATAAATATAAGCAATTTATACTAATCGCAGATGCCCAGGCCCTTACCGACCACTTTTCAGAGCCAGAGAAAGTAAAAGAAAATATCTTAGAAGTGGCCCTCGATTATCTAGCAGTGGGAATAGATCCTAGTAAAAGTACTATATGCGTACAATCCTCACTCAGTGCTTTACCTGAAATGACTATGTATTTTTTAAATTTACTTACACTTAATCAAATCGAAAGAAATCCTACGGTAAAAGAGGAAATACGCCAAAAAAACTTCGATAATCGAATCCCTGTGGGGTTTTTAATTTATCCCGTTAGCCAAGCTGCGGATATAAGTGCTTTTATGGCAAATTTAGTACCAGTCGGGGCTGACCAAATACCGATGATAGAAGATACTAACTTCATAGTAAGAAAATTCAATGAAACCTATAAATCAGATCTACTCATAGAATGTGAGGCTATGGTGCCTAAAAGCTTCTCTAGGCTTATCGGCATAGATGGCAAAGCGAAGATGAGTAAATCTTTAGCTAACTGTATTTATCTAAAAAGCTCTAGTGATGAGCTATGGACACAGGTAAAACAGATGTACACTGATCCGAATCATATTAGGGTAGAGGATCCTGGCAGTATAGAAGGAAACGTGGTTTTCACATACCTAGATGCCTTTGATGATGATAAGACGGAAGTAGATAAGCTAAAAGATCATTATCAGCGTGGTGGTCTAGGTGATATGAAAATTAAAAAATATCTATTTGAAGTATTAGATAATAAATTAAAACCTATCAGAGAGAGACGCCTAGAATTAGAAAAAGATAAAGCAGCTGTGCTGAAAATTTTAGAAGATGGCACAGAAGCTGCTCAGGGATTGACACAGAAAACTCTTAGTAAAATGAAAGCTGCAATGAAAATGTTTAACTATTAGAAAGAAGATCTAAATAAGTTCATTTTTATAATAAGAGATTAAGTCACTTATAAAATCTTCTTAAACTAAACTTTGTAGATTTAGCTCAAGGAAGATGAACTACCCTATAAATAAATTTTTGCTTGGTTTCCCTGAAATCGGAGTGATTCTCAGCACGCATAAAGCGTTTCCCCTAAATCAATATTTAGGGAATAATGAATACACCCATTTTCTAGAATTAAAAGCAGCTATAGAGACACTAGCTCGCATTGCAGCAGAAGATTCTAGAGGATTAGAACTCAGTCAGATTTTAAAATTTGCTATAGAAAAACGCAGAAATATAGCCGTAATTGATGAATTTAGTAGCAGCCAATTAGTCAGCTGCCTAAATTTACCACTAAAAGAAATCAGCTTAAATAGAAAATTTTTACAAGAATGGCTTGAAGAGGAAGAAGGAAAAATAAAAAATGGAAGAACAGAAACTTAAATTAATTAAACGCTGTAAGGAGTATCTAGAAAGCTTTCCTAAAGCGAAGAAAATTGTTTTTATAGCTAAAGACTCTTATTCAGCGGAAACTGAAATAAAATCATATATTAGTTTATTAATAGAGCATTATGGTCTAAGTCAAACTGCTAAATATAAAAGAAATAATATTTTAGATAGCGAACTTAACATTAAAGTCATTGAGTTAGTTGATCTCTGTAAAAGCAGTATAAGCCTAATTGAATTAGAAACTAAAAATTTAATTGATAAAGAGTCTGTCTATAAAAGCTTTATAGAGAATATGAATTTTTACAGGAAACATAATTTAAATTATGAAAGCTTTAAAAAAAACATTGAGGACTATGTAAATGAATTTTGTAACGAAGAGCTAGCACACCGCATCATCGGCAATGCTGTACAGAAATGGCTTAATGATGAAGCTTATAGCGAAGAATTAATAAATAAATTTAAGGAATATGATTTTTCATTAAGCTATAACCTCAAAAAAATCATGAAAGCTAAATTAGCTAGATTAAATGAAACAGAGAAAAATTTCCTAAAAGATAAATGCCTAGACGAGATCATGTTAGATCAAATCTTCTCTTCTCTTTTCATGAGTGGTTATTTAAAGGGTTCTGAAACTAAACAAATGTTTTCTAAACATATAAAAGAGACTAGATACTGGTACAGTATCATATCTTCATTAGCGTGAAAGGTAATCCTGAATTAGAGAAGACCTCTCTGGCTCAGCTATAAGTAAATCT
>DAISHM010000256.1:0-2873 GCA_036822535.1 Candidatus Caenarcanales bacterium | reverse complement strand
GCTTTGTGGCCTTTTATTAGTATGGCGGATGATGAATTGGTGCTTAGAAAGTATTACCCGACTACCGTTCTAGCTACTGCTAGGGAAATTATAAATCTCTGGGTTACTAGAATGATATTTTCTAGTGAATTTTTCAGTAAAGATTTTAGCTTAGACTCTAAGCCAGTAAAAGCTTTTAGTAAAGTTTTAGTACATCCTGTAGTTCAAACCCCAGATGGTAAAAGAATGAGTAAGTCTAAGGGTAATGCTATAGATCCTTTAGTTCTAGTCGATAAGTATGGTGCTGATGCTTCGCGTATGTGGTACGCTCTAGTCGGTATCTATTCTAGTCAGGATGTGCGTTTCCCAGGTAAACCGCTGCCGAGTAAAACTGATCCTAAGCTTAAAGATTGGGAATGCGAGGCTATGGAAAAATATAAACGCTTTGCTAATAAGCTTTATAACTCAGCTAAATTTACTTGCATGAATTTAATGGAAGATCCTAGTTTTAAACGCCACGCTAAGTTTAAAGCTCGCCCCCATAAGGATTTAATAAAATTAACTGATCTAACTATACCTGATAAATGGATACTTATCCAATTAGACGAGGTCTTAAATAATATTAGTATTTCTTTTAGTAATAATGCAGCTAAGCCTTATGATATGGGTAAAGCACAGGAATTGATCTATAACTTTATTTGGAATCATTTCTGTGATTGGTATATAGAGTTTTCTAAAATACAGGAGAATACGGAGACTAAAAATCAGGTTTTATTTTATGTTCTAAACTCCTCACTGAGAGCATTGCAGCCATTTATGCCTTTCGTTACTGAGGAGATTTGGCAGAGTCTAATGGAAGTAGTCGATATTTCTGAGCTGCATGATGATTTAGTTACTGATGAATATGCTTCTAAGCCATATATTGCTTTCGCTAAATATCCGCAGACTAATGATTTCTTTAAATCATATATTATGAGAGACTCCATGCCTGAATACGCAAAGATTACAAATGCGATGAAACTCTCTACTGAAGTGATTTCTCGCATTAGGAATATTAGGCAGAGTTTAGGTATTGCTTGGACTAATGAAATTAGCTTATTTGCGATGGGGCTTTCTGATTATTCTAAAGAGATTCTTTTAGAAATGGGATCTTACATAAAGAGATTAGCTAAATGTCAGGAACTTTACTTAAATGCAGCAGCACCTAATAAGCCGATAAGTAATTTCGTGCTTGGTTTGGAGTCAGATGAAAAGATTATATTTAGTGTTCCTTTAGCTGCTTTAGTCGATATAGATAAATTAAAAACCAATCTAGAAGATAAACTCGCTAAGCTAAGTAAAAATTCTCAGCAATTAGAGACTAGGTTAGCCTCTATGTTAGGTAAGGCGGCAGAGGAAAGAATTTCAGAACTACGTTTAGATATAGAAAAAATTAATGCGGAAATGGAAATTTTAAATGAAGAACTCATTGCTCTTAACTAGCTCTTAACTTTATAACTCAACAATACAAATAATGAGTGCTAAGGGTACTAAGCCGCAGGAGCAAATATTAGATGGTAGTGATTTACCAAATTTAGAGTATTTACCTAAATATAAAGATAGTAAAGATACAGCTAAAATAGCTCATCAGCACGATTATTGCGGGCGTAATAGTATTTATACTCAGAGGCAAGCTTTCAGGAAATCTAATCACAGAGAGGAAAGTGAAGAAAGGGTTATTTATACTAAGCCTGGTAGGGCAAGACCACTAGAACTAGTTAAAGGAAAGGAAGAGCAGCGAGCAGGTAAGTTACCGCAGCATAATTCACCAGGCACTTTTGAAGCAAATTTAGAAATTAGACCGACCCGAGATATTTTTATTATTAAGAAGAAGCTCTATCATCGAGATAATTTGCCTGCCTTTGGTTATCAGCCACGTCACGTAGTAATGACGCAGAAACGTTTACATGAGGTCTATGAGCAGTTTGCTAATTTGAATTTCACCGCTTTTAAGCATATGCTAGGTATAGATATAGCTAAAGATAAGGATAAGCGAGATTTTGTGGTTTGGGTTAGGCAGGAATCAGCTTTAGAGCATAGTTATATTTGTGTAGAGAAAGATACTGGCTATGCGACTTTAATGCAGATTGTTAAAAAAGATCACTCTGGTAAAGTACAGAATGTAATCTATGTGCCCTTTCATATGGGTGAAGCGATGGTTATGACCGAATCTTATATAGATAAAAGTGGTCGTTTGCGAAATATAGTACATATAGGAGTAGCTGGTGCGGCGGCGGCGAATAATACTGAGACTGATAGAAGAAGTGGCTTAGAACGTTTCGATGATGGTACTATGATGTGGGTTTTAAGCAGCTATAAGGGAGATAAATGTACTACTGGGGCAGCTGCTCTCAGACCTGATGGCAGTATAGTTATCATGCTAAATAGTTTAAATAAAAAGCTCGCACAGAATGCTGCTCGTAGTTTCGGTGGGGAGCAGATTTTACCTTCGACTCAGACTTGGACTGGCAGATTTTCTTTAGAAGCCTGTGTGCCAGTGGCAGAAGATAAATTTGTTATTAGAACTGAGTATAAAGCCGCTGTTAGAAAGCAGACCTCGGCTTTGGTGGATGGTTCTTGTATACCTGGTTTATTACCTATTTTTGATGTTAAACTATAGTCTACTGTGGCTATTTTGAGGAAACTTGTTTTTTTTATACTAGTTAGTTTTTTAAGTACTGCCTGTATTCAGGAGTATCAGGACTTAAGCAAGGGGGAAGAGTATTTAAAACAAGGAAAGTATAAAGAATCCATTAGTCTTTTTTCTAAATACGATTCTAAGCGTGCGAAGGAGTTAAATTCTCTAGCTTATAAAAATTATGCAGTAGTAATTTTAAGTGATTTAACTCAAGATA
>DAISHM010000255.1:0-2881 GCA_036822535.1 Candidatus Caenarcanales bacterium | reverse complement strand
AGTTTTATGTTTATAGGCTACGCAAACCTTCACAATATCTACATCATCTAGAACATCCAATTTAGTCAAGGCAAGTGAAGAGATGCTATTTACTCTCACTGCCAGCCTCAGTAACACTAAATCTAACCAGCCTACTTTCCTAGCCCTACCTGTAGTAGTACCAAATTCAGCCCATGGAGTTCCTTCTGCGACCAATATCTTAGCAACATCACCATCTAACTGATTCGTGAAAGGGCCTTCACCTACTCTAGTCGTTAAAGCCTTCTTGACTCCAATCACTGACTTAATTGCCAAGGGCCCCACACCTGTACCTAAAGTAGCACCACCAGCTATAGGATTAGAACTAGTAACGAAAGGATAAGTACCATGATCGATATCTAGCAGTGTGCCTTGTGCTCCTTCAAACAAAACACTTTCACCACGCTTCATAGCTTCATTAAGCTCTAAGGAAACATCTGTAACAAAAGGCTTTAGCTTAATCCCATAATCTAGATATTCAGCATAAACAGCTTCCAGATCAAGAGCCGCTTTATTATATAGCTTAGTAAGTATATTATTCTTCTCTGGCAAAACCGCTGAGAGACGAGTTTTAAGAGCCTGAGCATCTATAAGATCTTTTATCCTAATTCCATTACGAGAAATTTTATCAGCGTAAGTAGGGCCAATTCCCCTTACAGTAGTGCCTATTTTACTATCGCCACGAGCCTCTTCTTGAGCAGCATCTATTAAAATATGATACGGCATAGTCACATGAGCTAGCGGACTAATTTTCAGTGCAGCCAAATCTATACCCTGTTCTGCTAGAGCTTGCATTTCAGCGAGCAAAGCTTTAGGGTCTATAACTGTACCGTTACCAATAAAGCACTTTTTTCCAGGATAGAGAATACCAGAGGGTACCAAATGAAACTTATACTTTTTACCATTAGCAGTAACTGTATGTCCCGCATTATTACCGCCTTGGTATCTGACTACATAGTCTGCTTTCTCTGCAAGTAAATCTACAATTTTAGCCTTACCCTCGTCTCCCCACTGAGCACCTACCACCACTAGACTTGTCATTTAAAGTAATAATAGCAAAAATGGACATGCTAAAATGTGGGATTATGCTTGAAACAGAAGTTAAATCTAGTAGTGCTTATGCAGGTATTCTCGCTGGTAAAAAAGCCTTAGTATCTGGTGTAGCGAATAAAAGAAGTATAGCTTGGGCTATCGCACAAATGCTCTACGATGCTGGTGCAGAAGTAGCTTTCTCTTACCAAGGTGATCGTTTAAAAGACACTGTACTCGAGCTAACTCAAGACATGAATAATCCATTATTAGTAGACTGTGATGTTACTAAAGATGAGCTTATAGGTTCTGCATTTCAATCAGTATCTGATAGGTTTAATGGTAGTCTAGATATTTTCGTTCACTGCTTAGCCTTCGCTCCTAAAGAGACTTTAGAAGGTGGTTTTATTAGCACTCAGCGAGAGCATTTCGCTCTAGCTCAAGATATTTCAGCTTACTCACTAACTGCGATGTCTAGAGCGGCTAGACCTCTTATGAATAAAGCGGGTGGTGGTTCTATTATTACTCTTACTTACCTAGGTGCAGAGAGAGTAGTACCTAACTATAATATGATGGGTATCGCAAAGGCTAGTTTAGAAGCTAGTGTGAAATATTTAGCTCAAGACTTAGGTGCTGAAAACATCCGTATTAACGGCATTTCTGCAGGCCCTGTTAAGACTCTAGCAGCAAGAGGCATTTCGGATTTCACTTCCATGCTTAATCATCATGCAAAAGTAGCACCAATGAAGCGTAATGTGGATCTAGAAGAAGTAGCTGGTACTGCGCTTTTCCTAGCTAGTCCGCTCTCTGGTGGTATAACAGGTGAAATCATTCACGTAGATTGCGGTTACAGCATTATGGCTATGTAAATGCTCACTTTAAAATATAGACCACAGCGCATAAGCGATTTAATTGGGCAAGACGATGTGAAGTTAGCCTTAGAAAAGGCTTTCAGTAATGGTAAAATCGCGAATGCCTATTTATTAACAGGCCCTCGTGGTGCTGGTAAAACCAGCACAGCTAGAATTATTGCGAAATCGCTGAATTGTAAGAAGAAAAAGCCAGAAGAAAAAGCGACTTTAAATCCCTGTGGCAAATGCTCTAGCTGTGTGAATATTACTAACTCAAATGATTTAGATGTAATTGAAATAGATGCAGCTAGCCATGGTGGTGTAGATGATGCTCGCGACTTAGTGGTGAAAGCTACTCTATCTACCATTAATAGCGATTATAAAATTTACATAATCGATGAAGTTCACATGGTAAGTAAAGAAGGCTTTAATGCATTATTTAAGCTTTTCGAAGAACCCCCCGAGAATGTAGTATTCATCTTAGCGACTACAGAGTCACATAAAGTCTTACCTACTATTAGTAGCCGCTGTCAGCAATTCAGATTTAAACCAATTAGCCCTAAAGACTGCTTTAAACGCTTACAAGAAATCTGTAAAATTGAAAATATTAATATAGAGAATAATGCCCTAGATTTAATTAGTGAAGAGTCGGAAGGTGCATTAAGAGATGCTTTGAGCATTCTAGAGCAGGTCAGTGTCTTTAATGAGCGAGACAAGGTAATTTCAAGAGAAATAGTAGAAAAAACTTTAGGTAAAGTCTCAGAAAAAGAAATCATTAGCCTAGCCTATTCCCTTTTAAATAAAGAAGCAGACGAGATTTTAAAAAAAATTGAAGGCATATACATAAAGAGCCCAGATCCATTAATTCTAAATAATGAATTATTTCAGATTTTAATTAAAATATTAGAGGAACTATGTCTAGATGAAGGCTTAGAGACATTAAAAGACAGCAATACTATCATTAGAGAAAAAGCTATCAGTAA
>DAISHM010000254.1:0-2886 GCA_036822535.1 Candidatus Caenarcanales bacterium | reverse complement strand
CTAACACAGGACTTTCGGAGCCAAATAAACGCTCAGGTGTAGCATTTTTCTGAGAAAAAAGATTTAGTCTCTCTGAAAGTAGTACAAGACTCTGGAAGCGAATAGTCCTCTCATCGTCAGTGTGTTATTAGGATTTTTATAATCCTTCACTAGTCTTTCTCCGATACTAATTAATTTAGCTGCTGATAAAAACTCTTGCTGCCATTTTTTAGATTTCTGTGGATACTGCTGATTCTCTAAAGCAAGATTTTTTAATAAAGTAATATCATATTTCCCTGAATCTGGTAGAGCTTTAATTAATGTAGACTGAATCTGAGAGAAGCTTTCAGTAAAGAATTGATCTAAAGATCTACTAGTCGCAAAAGATGCATTTTTACCAAAAAGCCCAAAATTAGTTTCTTCATTTTTATCTTTTAGCTGCTGGTAGCGATGTGCAAGCAAATTCAATTCTTTAAAACCATCAATAATATTACTAAAACTACTATCAAAATCCTTAGCTAGCTTCTCTTTAAAATCTAGAACACGCTGAGTCAGAGCTGGAAACTTTAATTGATAAATATCCTCATGCTGCTGTGGTGAAAATGGCTGATGTAGTTTTTCTAATTTTTCCTGCTCTTTCCTATAATACTCTGGATTTTCATGTTTAAATTCTGAATCTAATTCCGCTATTTTCGTGAAAAACTCACGAATAGGCTTAGGTGCCCCATTCAGTAAATAACTATCTATGCCTAAATCTGGAAATTTTATAAATTAAACATTTTCACAAGCACCAATATTCAAGATAATATCATACTTTGAAATACTGTATTTAATCGATTTAGTTTTTTTTATATAGGTCAATAAGATAATAGATGCGTCCCTTAGTTCTTATTCTCATTATCATGTCTTTCTGCTTAGAAGCTGGAGCTATAGTCGTGAGAATTAAAGACATCACTAAAGTACAAGGACTCAGAGATCATTATCTAGTTGGTTACGGACTAGTCGCTGGCTTACCTAGTAATAGTGGTGATAGGAATAGTATAGCGACTAACTTAGCCCAGATCGCTATGCTAGAGAATTTCGGTATAAATATTAAAGACTTTCTCACTAATAATCAAATAGACGTAAAAAATTTAGATACTAATAATCCTGGTCAGGCAGCTCTATCAGCACTTAAACAGTTAAATGGTGGAGCTGTAGGAAATATAGCTGCAGTAATGATTACAGCGAAAATAGGCCCTTATTCTAAAGAAGGGGATAAATTCGATATAGACGTATCATCGGTTTCTACCGCAAGAAATTTAACAGGTGGGATACTTTTACAATCATTACTTAAAGGTGCTGATGGTAGAGTATATGCGAGTGCTCAAGGCCCCGTGATCAGTGCAGGTTACGAAATCGAAGCGAATGGAAGCCTAGTTAGGGAAGGCTCTCCGAATTCTGGTCGTATACCTAAAGGGGGAATTATCGAATTTCCATTACCTACAGAAATAAATACAGCTAATGGTCTAATCTTAACCACCGATAAAATGGATTTCGCCACTACTAATAAAATCGCAGAAGCGATTAACGGCTCTAATCTCAATCGTAAAGCTAGTGTAGTAGATGGCAGGACTATAAAAGTTGATCTAAATGGAGCTGGGGATAATCCGATAGTGGCTTTAGCACAGTTAGGAGATCTGAGAGTCAATGCAGAAAACGAAGCTAAAGTAGTGATAATGGAAAGAACTGGTACCATAGTAGTCGGTCAAGACGTAAAACTCTCTCCAGTAGCACTTTCCCATGGTGGTATCTCGATTACAGTAAGAACTAATAATAATATTTCACAGCCCTTTGTAAATACTCTTGCAAATATTAATACAGCAGCAAGTAATAGTTCAATTAATACAGCAAATGGTGCTGGAGCCACTGGCGGCATAGTTACTCAGAGCTTTTCTAATTCCGCAATAGATTACACAGATACTTATACTAAATACGTAGAACTCGCAGAAGCTACTTCCCTAGCGGATCTAGTAAAAGAATTAAACAAAATCGGTATTAAAGCGAAGGATATGGTGTCTATAATGCAAGCACTGAAAGCCTCTGGAGCATTACAAGCTGAATTAGAAATAATCTAAATATTATGAGACTGAATCATAAAAGCCTAATTTTAATATATATTTTACTCAGCTATTTTAGTCTCAATAATATCGTTTTAGCAAATCCCATAAAACTAGGAGCTTTAGAAACCACCCCAGTACAGGTAGTCGCTGAATGGCCTGTAGACAAACACACTCAGAGAGGTGAACACTTTATCGCAAGAGTAGTAGAAGATGTAGTTTTAGATAATGGAGAAGTTCTAATCCCTAAAAATAGTAAAGTAAAAGGTCACATTACAAATATCTCTCCAGAAAAGAGTTTCAGAAGAGCAGCTCGAGTAGATATAGAATTTAAAGAGATAGTATTCCCTAATAATATAAATTCCGTGAAGATACTCGCTGATGGTAGCTTAGTCGATGATGAACATAAAATCTTAAAAGCTGTCGGTGCTGGCTCTTTAAGAGTTTTAGGTGGTGCAGCTTTAGGAGCTATACTAGGTTTTAGATTTGCAGGAGTACTGGGCTCTTCTCTCAGTGGCTCTAATTTAGCTATAGCTGCTGGTACTGGGGCGAGTATCGCTTTAGTCTCATTTATTTCAGAGAAAGGAAAAGAACTAAAAATTGAACCAGGCTTACCTATGACTTTAAGCCTAGTAGAAATGGAGAAAAGAGCTTTAGCAGAGCAGTCTATGCCTAAATTTGATACCAAAGTCTCAGTAAAAGTAATAAAGAAAAATCGAGATAGCTTAAAACTTTTAATCGAAAATAAAAACGTACATGCCTTATCCCTAGCGAATCTTAAAGTTATTGATAATTTAGGCTATGTCAA
>DAISHM010000253.1:0-2897 GCA_036822535.1 Candidatus Caenarcanales bacterium | reverse complement strand
GCTACTATTCTCTAAAAATTTTTCGACTTTCTGTATAAGTGTTTCTGAGACAGATTCTTGGAAGGCGTAAGCGATTTTAGCTTTATCTTTAAGAAATTGCTCTTCACCGATTTTTTCTTTAAGCCTTAATACAGCAGTTTTTAAACCAGAAAAACTAAAATTATAGTCATTTACTTTAGGAATAGGTAATTTATACTCGGCTCTACTGCTGACACTTTGAGCTAGTTTATCTAATTCTGGTCCACCTGGGTAAGCTAAATTCATTAATCGTGCTGTTTTATCAAAAGCCTCTCCCACAGCATCATCTATGCTAACCCCATGAGTTATCATTGTATCGTAATCTTGAAGCTCTATGATTTGTGTGTGTCCACCACTAGCAAGTAAGCATAGGAAAGGAGCTTCTAGATTAGTACCTAAGAAATTAGAACAGATGTGAGCGTATAAATGATCTACTGGGATTAATGGTTTATCATGAATCCAAGCTAGAGTCTGTGCTGCGTTTACACCTATTAATAGAGATCCCATTAAACCAGGTCCAGTAGTTACTGCTATAGCATCTAGCATTTCATAATTTACCTGTGCTTCTTTTAAAGCTTGATTTATAATTTCATGTATTTTAGTGTAATGTAATCTAGAAGCATGCTCTGGGATTACTCCACCCCAATCTCTATGCTCATTAATCTGGCTGTAAAGTACATTGCTGAGAACTTCTCTGCCGTCTTTGACTACGCTTGCAGCCGTTTCATCACAACTCGTTTCTATGCCGAGGATTAGCATTTGATCTATTCTAATATAAATAATGGACATCTAGCGGAGCTCTAATTTTTGTATTTTGATTCAATAAGTATTGACTTTTAAATTTCCATTTGTTATCTTGAATGATGCGCAGGGTTTTGAAACTTATGCTTAATCTGGAGATAAAACTAAAATGACGGATATGCTACCGTATAAGCTAGGAATAAATCAGACAGCAGGAATGAGGGATGTGATAGTGGTTACACCATCCATGGAGAAGAATGCTACGCTTTTGGTTAATAATCTGGTAAATGAAGCTGCCAAACCTTTAGTCGCACCAGATACACTAAATGAGAGGCTCGAAAAAAAAGCCGATGTATTCTTAAATCTTAAGCAGGCGAATAGTATTAAATTTACGACATTAGAAAGGGCTATAGAGATATTTAATAAAAAATCGGCTAAAGGAGAAATAAAATTAAGCCCTAAGCAGCAAAAAGCAGTTAATGATACGTTTTTATATATTAAAGAAAAACTTGCCCTAGCTCAAACTGCTATTAGAGGAGAAGCTGAGCAGCGTAGTTCTTTTAAACCTTCTAGAAATCTCCTTAATTCTATTTCGCAGCCGATGTCGCCTAATACTAAAGGGGATTTTTTAGCAGATCTTACTAATTTACTTGAAAAAACACATGTTTCCTATGAGGGCTATGGAAAATACCCAGATATTAATCAGTCTCTTGCAGATTTAATTGAACCTAAGATGCGACCAGAGATTTTAAATAAGATACCTGGCAATTCTAATTTAGAAAAGACTTTAAAATTTATTTTAATTGAAGCCGA
Source organism: Candidatus Caenarcanales bacterium (assembly GCA_036822535.1). Classification (GTDB taxonomy): domain Bacteria; phylum Cyanobacteriota; class Vampirovibrionia; order LMEP-6097; family LMEP-6097; genus LMEP-6097. Next base: position 1,325 of record DAISHM010000253.1, on the reverse strand, counting down.
TGGACATTTTAAATGTGAGAAAGATCAGAAAGAGACTAGTGATTGGGAATTACTGATAGGTAGATCTAGAAATTCTAAACCGAGTAAATATTTAGAATTAGGTTCTTCACGTCCAGAAACAAATTTACGCGAGTCAAATGGACTTACTTTAAGAAAAGATTTTGCAAATCAATTAAATTCTTTATTAGAAAGACATAACTTAATATAGCCAGATATTCGTTTTGAAAATAGTGATCTAGCTCATTTAAGAACTTTTGCTTTAGAGGCTGCGGCTGCGAAAGCTCAGATTAATTTCCCCATGCTATGATTATTATCTTGTATGTCTGCGCAGCTAAACTCTACTAAGATAGTTCCCCGCTGGTTAAGACCAGAGGAAATTCGTGCGAGTATAAAGGATGTTTATTCATCTAAGCAGCCAGAAATTTTAGCAGATTTAAAAAATGCTCCGACTCTAGATGATCCGAATATAGGGCAGAATTTAGCACGTCAATTCACTGATTATGGTTTAGCTACTGTAAAATTACCTGGTATAGAAAGGTTAAGAGAGGAGTCTTTTAAAATCTCTGCTGATTTAGGTAGTGTAGCTAAGCGTGAAGAGATGAAGGATATAGCTAAGCAGAATGCTGCGATAGATTATTTTCCTCCAGTAGGTGAAGGAAAAAGAACCATAGTTCTTGCAAACCGAGGGATAAATGCTGCTGAAAGTATTACTGGCATTAGAGATGACTATAAAAATACTCTAGGAAAGACTTTTAATACACTAGAATCTGCGGGTTTGCAGATAGTCGATCATTTAAATCTATGGCTGACTAAAGAATTAAAAGAAGAGAATCCTTTAAAAGCTTTTAAAGATTCTTTAAGTAATAGCACTGAGACTAAACTTGGATTAAATCACCTGGAAGCTTCTCCTAGTGGAGCTCCTACTATAAACCCTCACTATGATTACGGGGCGATGACACTTTTGCCGCAGGGATCTAAAGATGGGCTTGAGTTTTATTATGATAATGAAAAGTCTCCTGAGGATTCAGGCTGGGTGAGAGTGAAGGGGCTACCTAATGATGTGGTCTTAGTTCAAGCGGGGCAGATGTTAGATATAGTAACTAGAGGTAAATTTAGTCCTATGCTACATCAGGTTAAGCCAGATGTCGCTAATAAAAATGATTCTAGAGATTCAGTAGTCTAATTTATGCAGCCTAAAAAAGAGCTTTCCCTAGACTCTTTAAAAATAAAATCCCTCCCAGAGCAAATCTCTGGCTTCGAGGCTAAGTTTAAAGAATATGTGGCTGATGGTGTAGAGTTTACTAGTAAGAACTTTAGTCTATTTA